>NZ_CP104854.1:4015000-4267772 GCF_050916235.1 Maridesulfovibrio sp. FT414 | reverse complement strand
AAAAAGTGCTTGCCAAGCAGAAACGATTTAGCTAAACACTTCCTCACCCAAGCGGAAAGGTGTCCGAGTCCGGCTTAAGGAGCACGCCTGGAAAGCGTGTGTGCGTGAAAGCGTACCGGAGGTTCAAATCCTCTCCTTTCCGCCAGTTTGAAATGATAAGCCCCCAGCAACAATGTTGCCGGGGGCTTTTTTGTGGTTGTCTTGTTTTAGAAGGGTTGACCGTTGTTGAGAAGAATAGCGTTGCTACGCACACCGTTAGTTCCACACATTTCGATTCCAATGACTTTGCCCATCAAGGCTTTCCTTGTCTTGGTGTTGTCTGAAGACCATTCAATTACAGCCCTTCCAATGACAGCACCTGTATTTCCCTGCAACCTTTTGGAGTATATAAATATACGTGAAGAGTTTGGTGGAAGTTCAAATTGATTGGTAGCCGATGAAATTAAAATCCAAGGATTGGTGTCTGATCCTGTATAAACTTGACCAAAAGCAGGGGCAATGTTCCCATTTTGATCGTATACTGTTATTCGACATTCAATTGTATCATCAGTGATGTTGGTTACAATGAAGTTGTTATCAATATAGAGGGTTGGGTTGGTGTAGTAAGTCCAGATAGGAGTGATTGTGCTTCCTTGTGGATAAAAACTACTTTGAGCAAAACTCACACTGTAGATTAAAGCCACCAAAATGATAGTGGTCAAACCAGTACGAATTAATTTAAGCATGGTTTCTCCTTTAACATTGAATTGTGGTTGTAGTGTAACTAATGGTGAAAATGTTGTTTGTTTATCTTGTGTGGATTTAGTTGTAAAGTTATTTTAATTAGTTAATGCAATAGGAGGTTAAAATCCTCTCCTTTGCGCCAGTTTTAAATGCTAATACCCAATCAACGATGCTCCGAGGGGGTGTTTTGCGCTATGTGTTGCTTTCATTTAAAGACAATATTTTCTCTTAGAGCTCTTGGAATAGAAATTTTGTATCTTTTCAGTTGCTCTTTGTTCAGGTAGAAAACACCTCTGGTGTCTGTTTCAGGCGGGATTGAACTTGGCAATTCTCCTGATAAAATTCTTTTTGCTATCTTGGCCGCGTTTCTTCCGTGGTAGTAACCGTATAATGTTATAGCTCCGACCGTACCTTTGTTGCTGACAGTATAGTCCTGACATGAAAAAACTGGAACTTTGCTGTGCTCAGAACACCAGTTTACTACATCCTCAACGCTGACGTGATTTCCTTCTTTGTCCTTCAGTGAATGAAATGTTGCAATAATAACGATGTCAGTAGGGGCTGTGTTTAAGATCGTGTGCTTCCATTCTTCCCAATCTTTTGCGACATGATATTTCAGATGAACATCCCCCATAACAATTGGATTTTTTCCCTTGAATGTGACCCCTATGATGGACTCGGTTGTGGGGCTTTCATCAAACAGAAATAAGAATTGTCGGGCTTCGGGTAAAAGTTTTTTCAAGAATCGTGCTGCTGGGAAAATAGGAGTTCTTTCGAGAATCCCGGTCACTTTGGGGGCTGCTTTTCTGAAATAGTTGCGAGGATTGTTGTTGATCCCGAAATATACGATAGGCGTATCATCAGCTGCTATTGCAGGACCTAGCTCGCGTAATGCTGTGTCATCTCCCAGCATGACGAGATCTGGTTTGATTTGTTTGTAGGATTCGTAGGCAATATCAATTCGTTTTTTCAGCTCAGATGGACTGACTCGTTTTGAGTCAAGGTAAATGAAATCATAGTTAAAATGGTCACGTAAAATGGATTCTATGCCTTCGTTGCATTGGTCAGTCCATTGCAGTGACGGGGCGTAACTGTGGATAATGACGACCTTCTTTTTGTCTGCTGCGATTACATGTCCGGTTGTCAGTCCAATTATAATTGCTGTAAGTATGATAAGTCTCTTCGTGTTTGTGCACATAAGTCCCTGCGATTTAATTTAGTGTGATGCTGCTTAATCTCCGTATGCAAGACCATCATTTCCAATAACAATCGCCCGATGGAATAACCTGTCGTTTCGTTTAGATTTTGGGGCGTTTACCTGCCAGACAACTTCACCCGTATTGTTTACCTCGATAATTTTTACACTGCCTACGATAAGGGTGTTGCCGTTAGGTAGTCTGTTGCAGTCTCTTATGGTTCGTATGGCTCCCTTGCCATCTGGATGCGTCCAGCGGTGTACTGGGGTGCAGGTTTTCCAGTCTATTTCATATATGGCATCCGGGCGGCGCGTGGCAAAAAGCAGGGTTCCCTGCTTCTGAAATTCCGGGGCATGGTTTGCAGCACCCGGCAGGGGGCCGTCGGTATTCAGCCCCTTAGGGCCTTTGTGGCGGAATGTACATGAGTGAACCACCTTGCCTGCAGGATTGACCTCTGCAATGGTGTTGAAGTTGCGAAGAGAAAGAAGAGTATTGCCGTTTTTCAGGCGGGTGACAGCGTTTACGTGCATCCAACCTTCATTGTAGACAGACAGATACGGCTCACGGTCAAAATCAGCCAATCCAGTCCATTCCCAAACCGTATTGTGACTCGGGTCAATTTCGCGGACATGAATTCCGCCGTGCTCTACCCAACCCCGGTTGTAGATTGTGTTGCCGTTGGGAAGCCGTTGTGCATCATGAGAGGCTCCTTTCTCAAGATGTTCCCATACTATTTTCTTGTCGCGCGTAATTTCGTAGATCCCCTTGCCGAATACTGTGAACAGGATGTTGCCGTTTTTAAGAAGATTCAGTTCGCCTATTGCTCCTCGCATGGCTCGTGGAAGCTGGTATTCCCAGATCACGGTTCCATCACGAGAAATTTCGGAAATTGTTGGGCGGTCTGGGTTTGAAATGTCAGAAAGCAGGACAGTCCCGGAGAAAACCTTGTCCTGTTTGTTTATTACTACAGGGAAGCTGTCTCGTGCATAAGTGCTGGTCACAGTAGCGGCAATGCTGAGAATGACCGTAATGATAATTTCTGGAAAGCGCATTCTGGACCCTCCTTGCAGAGATAGTAGCATGGATTGAATTATTAGTGCATATAAATAGTGGTGGTATCCCTGTTGGACAGCTGAAAATAGCCTTATGTCGTCTGAAGGTGTATTTATGTTAAAATAATCCAAAAAAGTGCTTGCCAAGCAGAAACGATTTAGCTAAACACTTCCTCACCCAAGCGGAAAGGTGTCCGAGTCCGGCTTAAGGAGCACGCCTGGAAAGCGTGTGTGCGTGAAAGCGTACCGGAGGTTCAAATCCTCTCCTTTCCGCCAGTTTGAAATGATAAGCCCCCAGCAACGATGTTGCCGGGGGCTTTTTATGTTGTATGAAGTTTTATCTATGTGGTTGACTGCGGTTTGTATGGCAGGGTATTATACTGGCTGTAATTTTATTGTGGTTTGGAAATGGGGAGAAACGATGTTCAGAAAGTTGATCGGTGTTACTGTGGCATTTCTATTGTGTCTAATTCCGGTTGTTGCGGCTGCTTCGTCAGTTAACTTGGTTGATGGCGCGACGGTATCTTTGATAGGCGACTTTAGTGGCTCAAAAACAACATATATTAATGATGGGCTTGTGGAAGACGGGACTCGTTGGTCCAGGAATTCTGTCTGGTGGAAGGGAACTGGGGCGGCGATTGAAATTTCCCTGAACGGGCAGCAGATTATTTCGTCCATTTCCATTCAGGCTGACAGTAACGACGAATACCGCGTGGATTACTGGGATTCCGTGTCCGGATCATGGCAGCTTGCCTTCTCTGCTGAAGTAACAAAGACAGCGGAGAACGATTGGTTGAGCGGACTGGATCTGCGTGAATCTGCATCCGGACTCGGAATTGTAACTGACAGGCTGCGTATTGCTGCCGTTTCTGGTGACAATCTTTATTCCGTGTCAGAAGTTCAGGCCTTTGGCACTCCTACACCGGTGCCTCCGGCGATTTTTGTGCTGGGATGCGGGCTCGGCGGCTTAGCTTATATCCGGCGTAAGTATTGCTAGATGTCTTCGTGTACGAGCTTTGTTGGAGTTTGACATTACTCCTCACATGGTTATGATGCTGTTGAATTTTGTACTTGTAAAATGTGAGGATATATAATGATTTTACCAGGAATGGCTAAAGATGACGTTACCCTTGTAAAGGCGGACGGAAAACGTATCGAAGGCCTGAAGGCGGTTGTGTCGCTTCGCAGAATTGTTACTTTCAATACAGATGTAGTTATTGAGCCTAAAGACATTATGATTCGGAATATGGCTGATGGAGAGAGGGAGGCTTATCTGCTTCTTGATCCGGTTCTTAATCGGGCAGGAGATGGAATTCCTGAAAATTATCAGATTGCGGTAAGAAAGATTGCTGTTCCGGAATAGAAGAACGGTGATTTTGTCCGATGAAAACAGCCCTGCAATCCTCGAGGATTGCAGGGCTGTTTTCATGTGAAAGGCTGGCTGAATCTTTATGACAAAGCTTTCGATAGAGCCTGTTAAGTCCAAAAAATAAAAGACCACTGATTTCTCAGTGGTCTTTCCGGGTTCCTTCTTGTGGTCGGGATGAGAGGATTTGAACCTCCGACCCCTTGAACCCCATTCAAGTGCGCTCCCAGACTGCGCTACATCCCGACTCAAGTGAAGAAGTGTCTATGTGTATTCTCGCGAAGTGTCAACTTAATTTTTCAATTATTATTACAATATAGATTGAGCGGTTGCTCAATCTGTTTGCATTATTACTCGTATCGTATTGTAATAAAATATAAAAACATCATTATGGTTGATGTGTTCGTTGTTCAGGAATAGTATGTGGATAGAGAGGTATGTCTGTGCGTTACTTAGCTTTGTTGCTTTCAATTCTCATCCATTCTGTATTCGTGCTTCTGCTTTTGAAGGAAGCTGGTTTCGTCTATGATGGCGAACCGATCTCTTTAGGTATTGAGCTTGTGACCGTGGTTGCCGAAGTATCCAAAAATTTGTCGGATGCAGAATCAATGGAGACTTGTCCTGTAACCGACAGCTCTGTAACGAAATCGAAGGCTATCAAGGTTGAAAAGAAGCTTTCCGTTAAGTCGGCTTTGAAGCAGAAGATGGAGCTTAAAGCTAATGTTGCTGACACAGGATCTGTAGGGGCGCGGGACGATGTTCGCACCGCCACTACTCGGCAGTCTGGGGATACTGTTTCTGTAGAGGTTGCGGATGGGGCATCGCAGTCTGTAGACGCGATTGTCTTGCGGCAGGGAAATGTGGTGCAGTTGGGAGACTCGACTGTTGTTTTGAAACAGGGATCTGAAAGTCGTTCAATGGGCAGTCTGGCCGGATATTCCTTTAATGAAGATGATTTCAGGGGACACTATGAGACCGCTACCGGAAGAGAGGTAGTGATACTTGATGCTCGAAAGGAACACGGAAGACTCGTGTTGCATGACCGCAAGACCGGCCTTGTGCGTAAGTTGAAGAAGGCTGGGTATGGTGAGTTTATTTACACGTACGGCCCTTCTTTTAATGAGGATGAACCCGTGGAAGGGTCGGTTGTTTTTCTGCCTGGAGACGAGCATTGGATACGTAGATTCATGTGGCTTCCGGGGCAAGGCGCCGCTGAATATCCTGATAAGGGAAGGGTTGATGTAGTAGGTGGGGATGTTGCCGAAGGTGGAAGCAGATTTGTGCCGGCGAAAGAGGGTAAGTATCCTGCGGTAATTCTTTTTGGTTTTGGACTGAATATTCCTGTCGGGCGTTTTTCGGAAGTTGCACGACATCTCTCTGGCAAGGGAGTGGTTGTGCAGCTTGTAAAAGTCCTGGATGATGTTTCTATCAAGCGGGTGGTCGAAACTCTTAAGGCTGATCCGAAGGTTGACCCCAAAAGAATCGGTCTGTGGGTGCGCGGGTACAGGCCGGAAAAAATGCCCCGCATACAGAGGTACGCAGGGCAGGTTGGATTTTTCATTCTGACAATAGACTGTCCAAAGGAAAGTCTTTTTCCGGAAAGGGTTGCGTCTGCAGTTCCTGACAGCATGCCCGTTTTTATTGGGTTCAGGAACATTGGTGATGACTGGAAGAATATAATTTCTGTAATGCTGGCCGGATTTAAGGTTGCTCCTAATCAACTGGCAATACTTGATCCTGCCCCTGAAGGTCCAAATGGCTCAGGGGCAGAAGTCGATTGGGTTGATGTTGTGTCCGGCGATTTTGTCAGCAGCATATCCGCCTGGCTTGATTCTCAGTAAGTCAGACGCATTTTGTATTTTTATGCGGAGTTGTCGGCTGCTGTGTTGAGGTTGAGAATGGGATTTTCAGCTTGTTAGGCCTGAGTTCCCTCTTTCTTAAGTCGGGAAGAATTGTTTTTTTCCTGCTCGTCAAGTGATTTGACCATTTCGGCAATATTCATGCTCACGGAACGATACTTAAGAGGATCGTTTTTTTCCATTCTGATCAAAGCTTCAGTTTTTTCCCCGAGTTTGCTGTTTTTTTTCATAAAAACCTCCGTACGGTTTAGCCACGGCTACTTTCGTTTTGTTGAGATTTTCCAGCCTGAATCAGCAAGATCAGAATACACGAATTTTGTAATTCGTCCAGCAGTTTTTTGCTCAAGTCAAAACTGAGCGTTTACATTTTTGAAAAAACGTTGTTGTTTTAATGTAACATATTGTTGGGCTTAATGTAAAAAATATCTCTACTGTATTGTAAAGAAATGTTATTTTTTTTGTTACATTAAAAGTTACTTTCTGTCAGATGACAGTTGCATGTTTTGATTGGAGTTCAGATCGATATCTACCTGTTAAATAAGAATATTATTCAAAAACATATATTCAATTTAGTTGGTTCAGGAGGTGTGGTTGGCCTTTTGGGGGATAAAATTTTGTTATTTATGTAGAAATATTCTTGATTTTATCATATTGATTATGGCAGTCGGAAAGTAGTTAACCTGTGGATTCCTGATTGTGGACTTTATCTTTTTTAGGTATCTGTCTGATTCGCAATCCTACACAAGCTCAAAACTGGAGGAAGGAATGAGTAATCCCAAAGAGTTCATTTTATATAGCGGCGGAGCTCCCGGCACAGAGAGCGAGTTCGGGGTGAATGCCGAAAAGTATGGCCTTCAGGAAGTAAACTATAGTTTTGAAGGTCATCAGATTGCCCGTTCGCGGGGGCTGCGTGTGCTTACTGAGAAAGAGCTGGAAAGCAAGGATGTAAGCCTGACCTACGTATCAAAGCTCATGAATCGCAGTTTTACCCGTGCGCCTATTTTTCGTAAGGTTCTGCAGTCCATCTGCTGGCAGGTTAACAGCGGCCATGAGATTTTCATCATCGGAGCCATTCTTGAAGACGGCACTGTGAAGGGTGGAACCGGTTGGGGGGCTGAATTTGCAAAGATTTGTAATAAGCCTCTGTATGTGTTCTCTCAAGACAAGGGAGCATGGTTTTTCTGGGAAAAAGAAAAATGGGTTGAGTGCACTGAAGCTCCGAAAATTACCCACAGACATTTCACAGCGACCGGAACCCGTTTCCTGGAAGAGAATGGCAAGAAAGCTATTGAGCAGCTTTTTGCCGACAGTTTCTAATTTGATTGGCTTGTAACGATTAAGTCCCCTGCTCCGGATGGCGCAGGGGACTTTTCTTATCTATTTGAGCTTGAAGAACAGCATTGCGGAATGAAGTTGTTGTGCCTGTGCGGACAGTTCTTCTGAAGTTGCAGCCACTTCTTCCGAAGAAGATGCGTTCTGCTGAACAATACTGTCAAGGCGCACGGAGCATTTGTTTATCTTGCTTATTCCAGAGATTTGTTTGTCGCACGACTGAGCTATATTTTTAATGAGCATGCTGGTTTTTTCAATTTCCGGAAGAAGAAGACGTAGTTTTTGCTCAGTTTCAGTCGCTATGTTCAGGCTGCTGGCAGAAAGAGTGCTGATTTCCGTTGCTGCATTGCGGCTTCTTTCGGCCAGTTTTCTTACTTCTGCCGCAACCACTGCAAAACCTTTTCCGTGCTCACCGGCTCTTGCCGCTTCAATGGCGGCATTTAAGGCCAGCAAGTTGGTCTGACGTGCGATCTCTTCGACAATGCCGATCTTGTCTGCGATTTCGGTCATGGCGGACAGGTTGTCTTTTACCGCCCTAGTTCCTGATTCGGTGGTTGTTGAAGCCTTGTTTATCAGCCTTTCAGCCTCGCGTGCACTGGTTGCGCTATCCTGAATATCGTGAGTAAAATTTTTTACTATGCCTTCAAGTTCTTCAACGGCAGAAGACTGTTCGGAGGCTCCTTGCGCCATTGATTCGGCTGAGGCAGAGAGTTGCTCGCTTCCTGCGGATACGTTAGCGGTTGATTCTTGAACTTCACTTACAACTCTTGTTATCTCATCGATCATTTTTACCAACGATTTAAAAGCACCAATAGAGTTGTCTGTGTCAATTCCAAGGTTCAGGTTGCCGTGAGCCATTTCTTCTGCAATTCTGGACAGTTCTTCCGGTTCAGTCCCAATGGTTCCTGTGATGCGCTTGGCGAAGTAGGTTGCGGCGATTGTCAGTAGAGTTCCCAAAATAACGGCCAAGATCACCACAAGGGTTAGCATGGACTTCATGGTGTTGTTCATTTCCTGCTTTTTTTCAGCAAGAACCTGGTCAACATCATCCATGTAGACGCCCATGCCTATTATCCAGTTCCATGGTTTGAATAGTTTGACGAAAGAAAGTTTCGGATAATCACCGGCTTTTCCGGGTTTGCCCCACCAGTATTCAACAGTGCCTTCTCCATTTTCTTTCGCAGTGCTGACCATTTCCTTGAAAAGGGATTTGCCCTTCGTATCTTTGAACTCAGACATATTTTTGCCGTTAAGAGTCGGAGAAACCGGATGCATAACCATTACTGCATCAAGGTCATTCACCCAGAAGTAGTTTCCGTCCCGCATGCGCATTTGAGCTAGTTGTTCAAGGGCTTTTGTCTGCATTTCAGCGGTAATGTCATCAAGCCATGCTCCTGTTCCTATTATCCATCCCAGTTCAGGTATAAGTTTTACGTAAGAAACCTTGCGGGTGTCGGTTCCAGTGTCCTGTTTGGGCCACCAGTAGTCTACCATGCCTTCACCATTTTTTCGGCAGACGTCTATCATCTCTTTGAACAGAAATTTGCCTTTGCTGTCTTTCATGTCAGACAGATTTCGCCCTTCCAGTTTCGGCGTGATAGGGTGGGTTATGATTACAGCATCCATGTCGTTAAGCCATAAATAGTTATTGCCATCGTAGCGAATGCCGTGAATCAGGCTTTTAAGTTGCTGTTGTAGTTCCTGTTTGGACATGCGTCCTGAATTTTGCTCGATGAATGATTGGAACTGGCTTGCAACAGAATCAACAATCTGTTTCAGCGAATCAGCCTTTTCTTTCTTTAATAGCTCTATATCCTGAGACTTTTTATAGTAACCGTCGACAGTCATTTCTGCCATATTTACTAATTCGGTGAGCTCTGAAAGTTTCTGTTCGTACATCTGACTGCGATATTTACCTATCTCCTGGAGGGAATATCTGTTCAACTGATAGGTGAAAATAATGCAAAGTGATGTAATGGAAATTATTAGTGTTACGATTTGAAAAAGTGAAAGTTTGTTTTTCAGTTTCATAACATGTTACCTTCTCGGTGCTATTTGGGTTTTACTGTCTGTTTTGAGGTATGTTACACTGATTATCGCTTATGTTACGTTTACTTGCCTTTTTTTGCAATGTGAGCGCCACTATACTTTGTCTGTTTATGGTGCTTGACTAACTTTAGGAAATGTATGTAAATAAGCCTGTTTATTCTCAGGGCGGGGTGAAATTCCCCACCGGCGGTGATTCTTCTTAGGTGAAGAAAGCCCGCGAGCGCCTTTTTCAATCGGTGAAAAAGGGTCAGCAGATCCGGTGTGATTCCGGAGCCGACGGTTACAGTCCGGATGGAAGAGAGTAAGACAGTACCTACCCGTGAAAACGTCCTGTTTTTGCGTGGCTGCTCTGTGTGGGCAGCTGTCTATTCTATCGCCCTGATTCTGGTATCAATTTTTATATGGAGATTTACCATGAATCAGAATCTTTTATCTCAATTTGGCGACTCTGTTGAACGGGTCGAAAAGGGGCTGCAGGCTCTCCGCGAAGGACGTGGAGTGCTTGTGACTGACAATGAGCACCGTGAGAATGAGGGTGACCTCATCTTTTCAGCCGAATTGCTTACTTCCGAGCAGATGGCTATGATGATCCGTGAATGCAGCGGTATCGTCTGTCTGTGCCTTACCGAGGAAAAAATCAGGGAGCTTGATCTGCCGATGATGGTAGAAGCTAATTCCAGTCGTTATCAGACCGGTTTTACTGTTACTATTGAAGCGGCAGAGGGTGTGACCACAGGGGTTTCCGCTGCTGACCGTGTAACAACTGTCAGGACTGCAATTGCGGATGGTGCGTGTCCTTCTGACTTGAATCGTCCCGGCCATGTTTTTCCTTTGCGTGCACGTCCCGGAGGTGTCCTTGAGCGGGAGGGGCATACCGAAGCCACTGTTGACCTTATGACCCTTGCAGGACTTAAACCGTGCGGTGTGCTTTGTGAACTGACCAATCCTGACGGGACCATGTCCAGATTGCCGGAGATTGTCGATTTCGGACTTAAGCACGACATGCCGGTGCTAACCGTTGACGATATAATAAATTACAGAATTCAGTTTGCAAAAAAGGCTTCCTAATGTATTGTTAAATCAAAGGACTTTTTTGGATTTGACTCTCTACTGCTGATTCAAACCGGCAAATTTGAATCAACACCGACATCTTGAAATCGGCCTGCTGAATTTTCGGCAGGCCGATTGTTTTTTTTCGTGAATAACCGTAATCTGCATATGTAATAAGCTTGGAATTATAAGAATATGGAGAAAACAGTGAGATTCAGGCACTTCATCATCACCAGATTCAATGTCAATATTCACCCTGAAAAATTCATCATGCGCCTTAATGACAACTGGCTTTATGAGCGGTTTGATTTTTTCAGCAGATTCTGTCTGCCTTCAATTGCCGCTCAGGAAGAACAGAATTTTACCTGGATTATTCTTTTTGATGAGGACACTCCGGCCCATTTCAAAAAAATGATTAATGTTTTTGAAAAGTACAGCAATATCAATGTTATTTACTGCGGCGACTTTTCAACTGTGATGCCCAGAGTAAAATCGTTTATTACCGAAAGTTCTGCCGGATATGATTATATACTTACCACCAGACTGGACAACGATGATGCACTATCCCGGAAATTCGTTTCCACGCTTCATAATGTGGTAGGCAAAATACTTGGGGATGGAAGTAATTCAGTTTCAGAATTGTATATTAATTTTCCGAATGGATACCAGTACTGCAATGGTGATGTTTATGATTTTGCAGACATAACCAATGCGTTTGTAAGTCTGCTTGAAACCAACAGAACGCTGCACACTGTTTACTGGGTTGATCATCCTTCAATTTACGACAAGGCTCCGGTTGCTCAGGTTGAAACAAAACCAATCTATCTGCAGAATGTTCATGATGGTAATGTTTACAACTACATACGTGGTCAGAAGATCGGTGGCGCGGAGTTGTTGAACGATTTCAGTCTGGAACTATAGGTTGGTGATATCCACAAAGGAGTGGGGTGTGTTTTCAACACAGTGTTGAAGGCGGAGGGAATAGGTTTAACGGGCTCCTTTCTATTTAAATTCAGAAGCAACATTCTGTTCGGGAGATATGCAAAAAAAATGTCCGGATCAATCGCGGGAGGGAGGCAGAAACGCTTTTGTTTAAATATTTTTTCTAAGCTGTTCGGTTCTGCCGGAGCCTGCGCTCGCCTATTGTCCAGATCATTTTTTCAGACGGAGAAGAACGACTCTTTTATTTAATGGCTTTCGCCTATGTGTTTATTATGTTTAGTCGGTTCTTTCTGTGTCGTCTTGATTTACACAGTGCATTAGTCATGCCATATGTTGTCAACATTGTTTATCACATGGATATGATGAATTAAAATGAATTACCTGCTTATTCGGTTTGCTGGGGATTTCGATAAAACAGTAGAAAAAGTCTGATCATTGACACTGTTTTGTTAATTCATGTTTTTATTGAGTTACCTAAATGTTGAAAAACGAGAGAATTCTGTTCAGGATTCTCTCGTTTTTTCAATTGTTCAGTGTGGTTGAATGAACTATGCGTGTCCAGTGTATCGGTCTTTCCCGTACGAAATGATGTCAAAAGTGTGAAATCAGCTTGGAAAGAAGCCTGTCGTTTCACAGTTGAAGCCAAAGTAGGGCTAGATGGCGGCGATACATTTTATTTCCACAAGTCCGCCTTTGGGCAGTGCGCTTACTTCAATTGCTGCACGGGCAGGTTTGTGGGCAGAAAAGTACTCGGCGTACACTCCGTTTACAGTGGCAAAGTCGTTCATGTCTGTCAGGAAAACGTCAACGCAGACGACTTTGGTCATTGAAGAACCGCAGGCCATAACAATTGCCTTGAGGTTTTCAAGCGCCTGACGGGTCTGGGCTTCCACTCCGCCTTCAACGAAGTTTCCGGTTTTCGGATCAAGGCCGAGCTGTCCACTGACGTATGCGTGGCCGTTGGAAATGGTTGCCTGGGAATAGGGTCCGATTGCAGCTGGTGCATTTTCGGTATTAACAGTGGTTACAATCATCTTGTGTTCCTTCTTTTGTATCAAGATTTTTGGGGTTCTCCCCATAAATATTTGTCAGAGACGGACTCCGGTATCATTCTGGTAAACTGAACAAGGGCAGCCACGATGATGATTGAGAAAACCAGTCGTCCCCAGAACAGGCCAGAGACGTGGCCGCCTATCATCATGAGAAGCAGCGTATCCTCAATTATACTGTGGCACAGGCTCATCAGTGTGAGTGAATAGAAAACATCCTTTTTGTCAATACGACCGGATTTTGTTTCATGGATAATCATCCCCCCACCGTATGACAGGCCCATAGTCAAGCCTACTACTGTTAGTGCGGAAGCCTTCGATCCAATGCCCATCATGGTGAGCAGAGGACGTAAAATGAAGTCCATTGCCTGCAGAATCCGTAATTTGGTAAGAATCTTCATGACCGTTAGAAGGGCCAGAATGATTCCGAATATGGAGACCAGATTCATTATTTCTCCGAATGCCCATTCAAGAATAGTTTTCTCAACAGCAGCGTTGTCCGGAGTTAGCAGGACTTTGGCCGGACCTTGAAGCAGGTCGAAACTGTCATAAATGATATGCAGGACATATCCCATGAGCAGAGCTCCGGCCATGCGGATAAAGAGCTGGAAGCAGAGTCTTGGTCCTGAACTCTGTACAACCTTGAGCTCCACGGGCATGGAGTGGGCAACAAGTATCATGGTCCCCAGGACTGTTGCCTGAGCGGCATTGATCGGTTGATCCTGAACCAGGCTGAGGAAAACAATCAGGCCGCTGTATATATTGTTGATCAGGGCTGTAGCCCAGACAAGCCCCATCTCGCCGGGGAGTCCAACAAGTTTCATTACCGGTCCCAGCGGGGCGGCAAGCCAGGAAATGAGGTTAAGTTCCTGAAGTATTTTGACCGCAATTACCACCGGAATCATGATCTTGAACAGGTTCAGACTAATGCGGGCAGCATCTTTGACTGTTGAGATTGCTATACTAACTATTGATTTCTGGTCTGGCATGGTGTGGGTAGTATGTAGGAGGGTAAAAAATAAAAAACCGGGCAAGGCCGTGAAGCCCGCCCGGTTCCGGTGTGCGAAAATTTAGGACAGCAGTTGCTGTTTAAGGCCTTCCACTGCTTCTTCTTCTGAACCATAGAGGGCAAAAACTTTATGAAGTGCTGCTATATCAATGATTTTTTTAACTCGATCGCTGATGTTGAACATGGCAACGCAGCCTTTTTCCTTCATCAGCTTGTTACGCAGGGTAATGAGGGTTCCTATTCCCATGCTGTCCATAAAGTCGATGCTGCCCATGTCCAAGGCTATATTGAATTTTTTTTCATCGAAAAGAGGAGCCATCTGACGCTGAAAGTCATGGCTGACAACGTGGTTCAGTTCCTGAGATTTGATTTTAACTACAGTTATTTCGTCGATCTGTTTAAAGCTGAGTTCCATTGTTCTTCCTTATTGAAATGTGGTTCTACTGTAAGTATCACGGGTAGGAAGCTACACCGCCTTTCAATTTCAATCAAGCCTCCAGTTGAGCTGGAAAAGTAATCTTAATGGTGGCGCCGTTGTCGTTATATAGGCTCACAGTGCCGTTAAGCTGATGCGCAAGGGTTTCAACCAGGGTCATGCCGAGGGTTTTGGTACATCCAATGGTGAATTTGTCCGGCATCCCAATGCCGTTGTCAGAAACCTGCAGTTCAATGTTTCCGTCAGTCTGGCGCATGGAAATGTTCAAAGTTCCACAGCTGTTGTCCGGGTATGCATGCCTCAGGGCGTTTGATACGAGTTCATTTATGATTAAGCCGCAGGGAATAGCCGAGTCAATGGCCAGATGGATGTTGTTGATGTCGTAATTCGGGGTGATCTGACCGTCCACCGAATAAGATCTGAGCAGGAAGCTGATCAGGGTCAGGGCATATTCATTCATATCTATGCGCGAAAGATCTTCAGACCGGTAAAGCTTTTCGTGCAGCATCGACATGGAACGCACACGATGCTGGCACTCTTTGAGAAGGTTGCTTGCTTCGGTGTCATCGGTGTATCCGCTCTGAAGGCTCAAGAGGCTTGAGATTACCTGCAGGTTGTTTTTTACCCGATGGTGAATTTCCTTGAGCATTACTTCTTTTTCTGCAAGAGATGCCCGGACCAGTTGTTCTGATTTTTTACGGGCGGAAATTTCTTCGGAAAGAATTTTGTTCATGTTTCGCAATTCGTCTGTTCTTTCACGGATTTTTCGTTCAAGCTCTTCTTTGTATCGTTCGTTTTCAACCAGCAGGCGTGCCCTTTCGCGAGTCCGCTCAATTGCTGTTTCAAGTTCAGATAAATCAGTGATTGGTTTCGGAATGTAATCCCATGATCCCAGGCGCACTGTTGCAATAACATCCTCAAATGAACCGGTGCCGGATACAACAATTACCGGTGTCTGCGGTGCTTCCTGTCCCAGGCTTTTCAGAACCGACAGGCCGTCCATCTCCGGCATGCGCAGGTCGAGCAGGACAACATCCGGTTCTTCTCGACGGAAAATATCGAGTCCTTCTGAACCATTACAGGCCTGCAGAACTTCATAGCCGCTATCTTCCAGATAATGGGCAATAGATATTCTGACACTCTCATCGTCGTCAATGGTCAGTACTTTTGGAGGTTCTTCCATGAGAGATTTATCCGGTTGAGGTTGATGCAGTCCATGCCTTGAGTTAAAATACAAAGCAGGGCTGCGTGACGCACCCTCGGCTTTGCTGTTAAATGAAAACTTGAGATACGCAATAATAGTGATTTTTTTGATTTTGTCAGTATATATTGATACGAGGCGTAAGCCAAGCAGAGAATTTTTATGGAGGTCTCTTTTAGAGTGAATGATTTACGAGTGGTTCTTGTCTCTTTGCCTGGGCCTGGCAGAGAGGCTTACGTCAAGGCCTTGAGAGATTTGTGTGTTGATTTCGACGTAGCTGAGTCTCTGCGGGATATTTCTGATGTACACAGTCAAGTAAAATATAATGGTTTTCTCATTGATGTTCCTACCTTGTTGCGCTCCGGTGCTGCGGACAAGGCTGAAGCAAACCTTTTGATTGATAATTTTCCGGTTCTGCGCCTTAACTACCAGTCATCAGGCGGTATCAGAGGAATTCCCACCGGCA
This sequence comes from Maridesulfovibrio sp. FT414, assembly GCF_050916235.1. GTDB lineage: Bacteria > Desulfobacterota > Desulfovibrionia > Desulfovibrionales > Desulfovibrionaceae > Maridesulfovibrio. The sequence goes on along the minus strand of NZ_CP104854.1, from coordinate 4,252,042 downwards.
GGTTTTCTGGTATATCCGGGGATTTGAAGCATTTTGTCAGCGAACAATGCGCTAATTTCCCGGCCAGATCCTTAAGGGGAACCAAACGGGCCAACAAGGTTTTGAATGTTATTCTAAACATGGACCTGAATTCTCCTGGAAGCAGAATTGAGAAGAGTGTCACATTGAATTTTTCGACCGAGGGTGGGTTCTTTTTTTCAGTTGCGAATTGGAAGAAGGGCGACTACGTCTGGATTATTGTTAAGGAACTTGAAGACAAGACTCCGATCAAGTCGCAGGTGCAGTGGGTTGTGCCTTGGGGCAGGGAAGATCAGTTTCCGGGAATCGGAGTCCAGTTTCTTACGATTTCAAATTCTCAGGCAAATCAGATTGATGAATTAATTCGCGGAAAAAAGGGTGCTAAATGACAGATAAGAAAGTAGATAAGAATTTTGAGAGGCTGCTTGAATGCATGGCTCGTGGAATTCTCGTGGGCGGCTCTTTAGGGGCAATTGCCGGGTGGTTTTTTATGGATTTTCAGAGGGCGTTACTGCTGGGTATGCTGATTGGTTGTATCGCAGGTCTGACCATGAAGAATGTCCGCGACAAGCGGGATGCCAATCCAGAATAATGGGTAATATAAAAAGCCGTTCCGATAGTCTCGGGACGGCTTTTTTCTGGCGCAATATAAATCGTTCTAGAGAATCTGGCTGAGAAAGAGTTTTGTGCGGTTGGATTCCGGATTGGTGAAGAAATGTTCCGGAGTTCCTTTTTCAATGATCATGCCCTGATCCATGAAAACCACCTCGTCAGCTACCTCACGTGCAAATCCCATTTCATGGGTTACAACCACCATGGTCATACCGTCTTTGGCAACCGTCTTCATCACATCAAGAACTTCGCCGACCATTTCCGGGTCGAGAGCTGAAGTAGGTTCGTCAAACAGCAGGACTTTCGGGTTCATTGCCAGTGAGCGTGCTATGGCCACACGCTGCTGCTGTCCGCCGGAAAGCTGTGCCGGATAAACCCCGGCCTTGTCATGGATTCCGACCTTTTTGAGCAGTGACATGGCTATTTCCGTAGCTTCTTTCTTGCTTCTTTTCCGGACCACAGTCTGGGCTATGGTCAGGTTTTCAAGTACGGTCTTGTGCGGGAACAGGTTGAAGGACTGGAATACCATTCCTACTTCTTCCCTGATTTTGTTGATGTCAGTCTTGGGCGAGAGAATGTCTACGCCATCAATATAAATATGACCAGCATCTGCGTATTCAAGCCTGTTCAGGCAGCGAAGAAAGGTGGATTTACCGGAGCCGGAGGGACCGATAACAACCACCACCTGTCCTTTCTCCACGGTATGCGAGACGTCTGAAAGGGCCTGCACTTCGTGGGGAACATAGAATGTTTTGAATATGTTTTTTACTTCAATCATTATCTCTGCACCATTCTTTTCTCAAGGTACTGGACAAACATAGAGAAAGCAAACGTAAGGGCCAGATACAGCAGCGCGCACAGGAACCATAGTTCGAACGGCTGCAGACTGGTTGATACAGCTTCTCTTGTGCCTTTGGTCAGTTCTCGGATGGCGATGACTCCCAGAAGGGAGGAATCTTTTATCATACTGATGAACTGGCCGGCCAGCGGGGGCAGGATTCTGCGGAATGCCTGGGGCAGAATGATATGCACCATGGCGTTTGTTTTGTTCATGCCGAGTGATCTTGCCGCTTCCATCTGTCCTTTATGCACGGATTGAATCCCGGCACGAACGATTTCGGCGACATATGCCCCGGCGAAAATGGCAAGCGAAAGTATACCGAACCAGAGCGGTGGGATCTGGCCGAAGTCATGCTTGACAAGCAGGTTGTTAATCAATGTTCCGAGTACGAAATACCAGATGAACATCTGTACCAGAAGCGGCGTTCCGCGAATCAGTTCAATATAGGTGATTGCGGAAAGGCGCAGTGCCGGGTTCTGGGATATTCGAGCCAGGCCGGTGAAAAGTCCAAGGGTAATGCCGAAGATGATGGCTATGGCGCTGACCTTGAGGGTTACCATGAGGCCCTCGAGGATTACCCCCATCTTCCATTCCTTCAGGACTCCGAGCGTGTCTCCTTCGAAAACCGTGTCATCTTCGTATACTCTCAGGCCGTTCAGAGGAACTTCATACTGGGCGGATTCGTTACCTTCCCCGGTAACAGTTACGAGAGCATTGTCTCCTTTCTCCTTGATGGCGGAAACATGCCCTTCGATCTTGGAGGTGATGTCTATCTCATCCTGATAGTAGAAATAGTTGGGTATCCGCTCCCAGCGCCAGACGTAATCCACCTGCTGGGTTGCCCAGTAAAGACCTGTAATGGTCAGGGCAAGGCCGACGTAGAATACTGTCTTCCAGAAAATTTCATAATTCCGGCCCTTGCCGGGAGCTCTCAGAGTTGTTCCATTCATAATATAAAGCCGATTTTAAAATTTTAACGTTACGGCAAAAAAACGGAGGGGCGGATGGTCCGCCCCCCGATAATTTTTGCAGCAGCTTTAAACTACTGGATGTTCTTGCGCCATTCGGTGCTTTCGAACCACTTGTTGTAAAGTTTTTCGTAGCGACCATCATTTTTGATCTGGTGCAGGAAATTGTTGAGGAAGTTGATGAAGTCGGGATCACCCTTACGGATACCCCAGCCCAGGGGTTCGTAGGTGAAAGGTTCTTCGAGGAAGAACAGTTTTCCTTCGCCCTGTTCAGCCATGAAAATGGCGTTGAAGGGGAGGTCGTATACCAGAGCGGAAGCCTTGCCGTTCATGACTTCAAGGGCTGCGTCGGTTTCGAGGTCGAAAGATTTGTAGGTAGCTTTGGGCATGAAGCGCTTTGCTGCCTGCTCACCGGTGGTGCCGAGCTTGGAAACAATGGTGTACTCAGGCTTGTTCAGGTCTTTGTAGGACTTGATTTTGCCTTCAAGATTTTTGTTTACCAGTACGGTCTGTCCGACAACCATGAAAGGCTCTGCGAAGTTGATCTGCAGGTTGCGTTTCTGGTTTACGGTCATACCGGCGGTGATGATGTCGATCTTGTCGGTAAGGAGTGCGGGAATGATGCCGTCAAACTCCATGTTTACGGGTACGAACTTCACACCCATGGCTTTTGCCATTTCACGGGCCAGATCGATTTCAAAACCGACGATGTTGCCTTTTTTGTCTGTCATCTGGAAAGGAATGTATCCGGATGCGATACCGCAACGCAGCTCACCTGTCTTCAGGATGGAGTTGAGGGTGGATTTCTTGGCCAGTTCAATGTCGGATGCGTTGGCGCATACTGCAAAGCAGAGCACCAGAATGAGCATAAAGCAAATTTTTTTCATTGCTGTCTCCTTTATGTGTTCTTGTGGAATTAAGTCAAAAGTGCCAAATTGCTTGGATCAACCGTATTTTCCTTCGGTCAGAACTTCCTTGACGATCATTTCGACCTTGCATACGGGGCAGGTCGGCATTGATTCCTTAGGAAAGTATACAATGCGAGTTTCCCGGCATTTGGGACAGATTACCTCTACGGCTTCCTGTCGTTCTACTCTGACTTTGTTCTTCATGAAAAAACGCCCCTTTGAAAAAAGAATCAGAAAAATTACCTTTTTTATGAATAAAGTTCAAGAAATCATTTTTTTACATCATTAATAATGCGCAGCATGTCAGGATGAACGGCGATAGCCGTATTGACATGGTTCGTAATTTATATCAGATTTCAAGGCTGTTATTAGAGGGTGTTTTAACTTTTTTTGGAGGAATATCATGATGAAAAAGTTTTTCGCAGTTCTGATGCTGACTGTTTTCACCGCTACTGCGGCATATGCTGGCAGCGCCCCAGTAATTACAATTGCTTCCGACTGCACCTGGCCGCCGATGGAATTTGTCAACAAGGACAAGCAGATTGTCGGTTTTTCTGTTGAACTCATGAAGGCTTGCGCTGATGCTGCCGGTTATGAAGTACAGATCAAGAACGTTGCATGGGATGGTATTTTCGCAGGCCTTGCCGCTGGAAAATACGATGCTATCTGTTCATCTGTTTCAATTGACGAAAAGCGCAAAAAGGTTATGGACTTCACTGCTCCCTACTTCCAGGTGAAGCAGGCAGTTGTAACCGCAAAAGATGTTGACGCCAAAGATCTGGATGCTTTCAAGGGCAAACCCGTTGGCGCACAGATCGGTACCACCGGTTACTTTGCAATCAAAAAGGCTGAAGGCGTCATTCCCAAGTCCTACGACGAAATCGGTCTGGCCATGGAAGACCTTTTCAACGGACGTCTTGCCGCTGTTGTCTGTGACGACCCCATCGCAGCCGACTTTGCTCTGCAGCAGGCGGAATATGCAAAGAAGCTCAAGATTGCCTTCATCATCGAAAGTGCTGAATCCGAGTACTACGGTGTTGCTGTAAACAAAGGCAACGAAAAGGTTCTGGATCTTATCAACAAAGGACTGTCCGCTGTTCGTGCAGATGGTACCTACGACAAAATCAAAGCCAAGTGGTTCGGAAGCAACTAGAGCTTGAACCTGCTGGCTTGAGTATGTAACCACGGGCCGGGATCGGAACAGACATAAGCCGATCCCGGCCCCTTTCATGCAGGTCGGGTGAAATTAACTATGCAAGAAAAAAAAATAAAAATTGAAGTCACAGACGGGGCCAGCATTCCTGACAGCAAGGACCGGGGATTGTTCAACGCCTGGTGGGTGTCTTTCATCGGCGCCATTGGTATTATTGCCTATCTGGTTATAGCCAAACCAGATCCGTATCGGGATATTCTTATGTTCATTCCCGACGGAATCCTCGTAACTTTTGAAGTTACCGTGTGCTCCATTCTGGGGGCTCTGGTCATAGGTCTTTTTACCGGGCTGGGACGAATTTCCAGCAATCATGTAATCAATCTAATAGCATCCACTTATGTTGAGGTTGTCAGAGGTATTCCGCTTCTGGTTCAACTTTTTTACATCTATTATGCAATGGGGCGGGTTTTTCAGGTGCCCGACATGCTTTCTGCCGTTATCGCCATGAGTGTTTGCTACGGTGCATATATGGGTGAGGTCTTCCGTGCAGGTATTGAGTCCATTGACGCCGGTCAGACCGAAGCTGCAAGATCCCTTGGATTTGATAAGAGACAGACCATGTTTCTGGTTATCCTGCCGCAGGCATGGAGGACTATTCTTCCTCCCGTAGGTAACGAATTTATTGCGCTGCTCAAGGATTCCTCTCTCGTATCCATTCTTGCAGTTGCCGATATTCTCAGGCGTGGCAGGGAGTTTGCTGCAGAGAGTTTCCAGTATTTTGAAACCTATACCATGATTGCGCTCGTTTATCTGGTCATTACCCTGATCCTTTCAAAAGCAGTGAGCCGCATGGAAGAGAGGTTGAATCATTATGACCGCTAATCCTATCATTCAAATAAAGAACGTATACAAATTCTACGGCGACCTTGCAGCGTTAAGCGATGTTTCTCTTGATATTCAGCAGGGGGAAAAGGTGGTTATCATCGGCCCTTCAGGGTCCGGAAAAAGTACGCTGCTGCGTTCAATCAACCGCCTGGAAGAGATTAACAAGGGAGCGATCATTGTCGACGGCCTTGACGTGCATGACAAGGAGAACAACATCAACTCCATTCGTCAGGAGCTTGGGATGGTTTTCCAGTCGTTCAACCTCTTTCCTCACAAAACCGTTCTTGAAAACCTGACCATGGCTCCGATCAAGCTCAAGGGAATGGAAAAGGAAGATGCCCGGGCCATAGCGGTAGACCTGCTCAAAAAAGTAGGCATACGCGAAAAGGCAAATGTCTATCCGGCCAAGCTTTCCGGTGGACAGCAGCAGAGGGTGGCCATAGCCCGTGCTCTGGCAATGAATCCCAAGATTATGCTCTTTGATGAGCCTACATCCGCCCTTGATCCCGAGATGATCGGTGAGGTTCTGGATGTAATGAAAAACCTTGCCCGCGAAGGGATGACCATGGTTGTTGTCACACACGAAATGGGCTTTGCCCGCGAAGTAGCCGACAGAATTGTGTTCATGGAAGACGGCAGGATCATCGCCTGTGCTCCTCCTGATGAGTTTTTCAACAACGCTGAGCATCCGAGACTTAAAAAGTTTCTGGATCAGATTTTATAGGCGTCTTTTGGTTCTGATTTTGGAAAACCGGTTCTGAGCTGATCAGGACCGGTTTTTTTGTGAAAAAAGTGCGCTAATGCTGTTTGCAATGCTTAAAATATTTATTATATCAGCAATGATTTCATTTCATTCAAGTAACGGGGTTTTAAATGGCTGGGAAGCGGATTCTTGTTGTCGATGATGAGCGCATTGTAAATCTTGATATACAGGCCACCTTGAAGCGGCTTGGTTATGTCATTGTCGGTGACGCTGTTTCCGGGCAGGAGGCAATTGATAAGACTTCCCGATTAAAACCTGACCTGGTTTTGATGGACATCAAGCTTCGTGGGGACATGGATGGCGTAGAAGCCGCTAATTATATCGTCAAATCATATGATATTCCCGTTGTATTTCTTACTGCCTATTCCGATGATCAGACCCTGAACCGGGCCAAACTTTCCGGTCCTTTCGGCTATCTTCTCAAGCCGTTTGAAGAACGAGACCTGCGTTCTGCCATTGAAATTGCTTTGTACAAGCATGGGATGGAGCAGGAGTACAGGCAGGCCGTTCATGATGCCGAAGCAGCCAACGAGGCGAAAAGCTCATTTCTTGCGACGATAAGCCATGAACTTAGAACCCCGATGAACGGGATTCTGGGATTGAGTGAAATTCTTTTAGGTACAGGGCTCAATTCCGAACAGCAGGAGTATGTTGAGCTGATTAAGGGCTCGGCGAATTCGCTTTTGCGTGTGCTCAACGATATGCTGGATTATTCCAAGATTGAGCGGCGTATTCTTGAATTGAGAGAAGGTATTTTTGACCTGCGCAAGGTCCTCGGCCTTATTGTCAGCACTCATAACAATCAGGCCCTGAAAAAAGGGCTTCAGTTGGAGTGCCATATTCACCCGGAAATTTCCGGAGAGCTTCAGGGAGACTCCGGGCGCCTGACCCAGATTCTGAATAATCTGGTGAGCAATGCCATCAAGTACACAGATTCCGGAGGCGTATGCATTGAAGTCATGCCGGATGACTATGATGCTGAGCCGTATCCTGACGGTTGCGTGAGACTTCTTTTCATAGTCAGTGACTCCGGGCTCGGTATTTCCCGTGACAAGGCAGATACCATTTTTGAGAGCTTCACTCAGCTCGAAGATTATATGACAAGGAAGCATGGGGGGATCGGTCTCGGGCTGACCATTTCGTACAATCTGGTCAATCTTCTGCAGGGTTCAATGTGGCTTGAAACCATGCCCGCTGTAGGCAGCAGTTTCTTTTTTACTGCTGTATTCAAAATGGTTGGCAAGCTGGAATCGGCCGACGGAGAAGGTGATGCTGGATGCGGATGTTTATCCTTCAACAATATGAAACGGGTTTTGCTTGCTGACGACAATATTATTACTCGTCGAGTTGTAACCGCTTTTCTTGAAGACGCAAACTGTGAGCTTGAGATCGTTGAAAACGGACGTGATGCAATTAATTATCTCCAGGAGAAGCCGTTTGATCTTGTCATTATGGATGTACAGATGCCTGTTATGGACGGTCTTGAAGCAACCAGACTCATAAGAAGCGGGCACATTGACAACATCGACCCGGATATTCCTATATTGGCTCTTACAGCCCACGCCATGAAAGGAGACCGCGAACGGTGTCTTGAGGTGGGAATGAACGGTTATCTTTCCAAACCGTTCAGGTCTGCCAGTCTTCTGGAGGCCATGTGTGCTGTCCTTGAAGGAGCAAACGGCACTAATGGTGCTGTTGTCTGCCAGGGGAGTGTTCCTGATAGAAGTTCCTATCTTGACCTGAGGGGCACAATTGCCCGGCTGGATGGAAATGATTCCCTTGTCCGTGAAATTTATACCCATTTCCTTGAGCTGGTTCCGCGTCATATTGAAAGAATGGAGTCCTGTGCCGACAAGTGTGATGTGGATGGGCTGAATCAGGAAATTCTTGTTCTCAGAGGATTGGCCCTTGATGTCGGAGCGTACAAGATATGTGCCCTGACAGATGAAATTGAACGACACCTTTCAAGAGGTAATATTTCAACCGTAGAAGACCTTGTTTCCAGAATGAGAAGTGAGGCCGATAACACCTTAGCTGTGATGGCTGACTACATATTCAAGTCGTCCTGATTTTAATTGTGCTTGTCAGTAATATCTGGAAAAATGAGCATGGTTTTTTAAATTAACTCAATAAGTTTCAAAGGCAGACCATGACTTCTCCGGATAAAGAGATTATTAAATCTCCAGCAATCTATACTTTTTTCCTGATTATCCTGATCATTTCGGCGGTTGCTTTAGGGTATTCCGTTGCCAAACCGTTTCTCAACACAATCGTTATCTCCGTTGTGCTTACTGGTATATTTTATCCTTTGACCAGCAGGATCAGCAGGCGCCTGGGTAATCGTAAAGGTCTTGCTGCTTTCCTTACTGTGTGCATCATTGTTTTCGCCATAATTATTCCGGCGGTGATTTTTTTCTTCGGGTTGATAGGACAGGGCATCAACTCGGTTGCGGCCATCAATGAATGGGTGAGAAACACTGATTTTTCGACTTTGCTGAGCTCTGAGCACTATGACAGCTATTTGAAATGGTTTGAAAACACTTTCCCGTTCATCGAGATAAGCTCAAAGGATATTCAGTCTAGAATTCTCGAAATTTCACGTACTTTCGGACAAAGCATGCTTACCTCCGGAACCTGGCTGGCAGGCAACATGGCCAGTCTTGTCGCTCACTTCCTGATCATGACTTTTCTTGTCTTCACTTTTCTCAAGGACGGGGACCAGTTCTTTGCCAAGGTGCGTTATCTGTCTCCGCTTAAGGTGGAGCAGGAGGATTTCATCCTGGACAGTCTGCGCAAGGTGTCCAAGTCCGTTCTTTTCGGAAGTCTGTTCATTGCTGTCCTGCAGGGGGTAGTCGGGGGGATAGGGCTTGCCATTGCCGGAATTCCGGCCCTGTTCTGGGGCACCATGATGAGCTTTACTTCATTGATCCCTGTAGTCGGAACAGGATTGATCTGGATCCCGGCATCAGTGTATCTGCTGATTGTTGGCAAGTTCAAAATGGCTTTGTTTCTGCTGCTCTGGTGCGGTGTGCTTGTAACAGGGATTGATACCGTTCTCAGGCCTGTTATTGTCCGGGAAGCATCTCGGGTATCCACCGTTTACATCTTTCTTGCCATTCTTGGCGGTATCAATGCGTTCGGTCCATTGGGGATATTGTACGGACCGCTTGTTCTTACCTTCCTTATGGTTATGCTGCATATTTATGGGCAGGAATATCAGGATGTGCTGAAGAACAAGAAGTAGTGTTTTTTATGGAGGCGGCCTCCGATTGTTGATCGGAGGCCGCTTTTTTTATTTTTCGTATACGCAACCGATACAGCAGAGAAATGTAGCTTCCTGAGTGTCGCTAACGTTTCTCATGCCATGAGGCTCCATGCATGGGGAGTAAACGAAATCCCCGGGGCCGCATATTTTACTTTCTATAACTTCGTCCGTTTCAGGATCGTAACTGAAACATTCGAAGTTGCCTTTCTCAATGTATACAGTCTGTAGATAAAAGTGGTTATGGGCTGGAATTTCTCCGCCCGGCTCCACTGTGAAATGGCGTAAGCCGTATTCCGGCTGCCCATTCGTGTCTTGGCCAGCCTTGGACAACCAGCGGATAGTGACTCCTTTGACTTCCTGATTTTTGCCTTTGTAGCCGATCTTTTGAACTTTTATCCCTTCAACATCTTTCAGATTCCTTGCGTCCATGGTGATCTCCGATTTTATTATTTGGTTGTGCAAAGCATACTTTTTTAACCAGTAAATTGTAAGTGCTAAGTACGCCTGCTGACACTGTTACCAGGGCAAAGTCCGTACTATCCGGATGGTTTTATGAAAATTTTTAAGTTTTGGCCGATAATGCTTGACAAATCAGGGTTGTGTGAATAGGTATTCATTCTCGTCGCGAGGACGAAGTCTTTTACAGAGAGGCCGGATGGCGGGTGCGCTGTGAACCCCGTCAGGTCCGAGAGGAAGCAGCGGTAACGGTTTATCCCGGGTGTCCGGTCTCGCTGAAAGAAGGGTGTGTTCATTTTGAACACACCCTTTTTTATTGTCCGTCAACTTTTTTTAGTTTGGTTTTGTCTGGTTGCGCCTGCCGCTATCTCCATGCTACTCAAGGCAAGGACCGTGTGGTGAAGTGGTTTATTTCTGTATTCAACTTAAACTTGGACATTTAAATGTTATTTGGAAAGAAATCAGCAATCCTCTTCAAGTTTGTGTTCATTTCAGCCTTATCCGTTGGCTTGGCTATCGGTTTCAACATGGTGCGGCCTCATAAATATTCATTTACTGAGCTTAGTTTTCAGATCCAGAAGCAGACAGTTCAGATCTCCACTGAAAAATTGCTCAGTGCTTACGATTCAGGTGAGGTGCAACTTGTTGATGCCCGTAGTGACAGTGATTTTACCATGGGGCATATTCCGGGCGCGGTGAACATTCCTTCATGGGCAGTTCATGATGAATTTGCGTCCCTGTCTGTGGTACTAGCTAAAGACAAGGGTGTTATAGTCTACTGTGACGGACTTTCCTGCGGTAAAAGCACTATTGTTGCAAAGAAACTGCTCGATGCAGGTTATGGAAATGTCATGGTTTATTCTGATGGAATTGATGGCTGGATCAGCTCCGGTCGTGATCTGGAGGTCAACTGATGGTCAGGGCATTACCGCGAATTTTACTTGGTTTTGTATTTATAGTAGCCAGCGCTGATAAGATTGTTGATCCTGCCGGGTTTGCCGAGATTATTCGAAACTATCAGCTTCTACCGGCAATGATGGTTGGGCCTGTGGCGTTTTTTCTGCCGTGGCTGGAATTCGTCTGCGGAGCCATGCTTGTCTGCAACATTATGCTTGAAACAGCTACAGCCATTTTGACTGCTATGTTGCTGGTTTTCATCGCAGCGTTATCAGCTAATCTTTACCGAGGGATTGACGTTGCCTGCGGGTGTTTTTCCACTGATGCCACGAAAGCTTCCGGCATGATAGAGACCATCATTCGTGATGTGATTCTTTTGGGCATTGCCGGGCTGGTTTTCAGGTTCAGACGCAGTCAATTGTGACCATTACCTGCGGCATGCCTTGGTTCATGAGATAGTAGCCGTACAATGATCAGTTAAACCTTTTTTTTGTAATAATTTACGTGATTATGTTTTTTCTCTTGACAGAAAAGCGTTCTGGTAGATACTAAAACGCTCGGCACGGGCAATTAGCTCAGTTGGATAGAGTGTCAGCCTCCGGAGCTGAAGGTCACAAGTTCGAATCTTGTATTGCCCGCCAGATATTTCAAGGGGTTACGTTGCAAATGCAGTGTGACCCCTTATCTTTTTGCTACCCAAATGCTACCCAAGTTGCGGAAAAATGTTTTGAGGTGTTCTCATGAACATGTCCGCACCTCCCAACAACATGGAGCTGGAAAGGGCACTGCTCGGTGCCGTGATCAGGGACAACGGTCGCAATGTTGATGACCTTATTCCTATCCTGAAGACTCCGGACCATTTTTACAGCCCTGTTCATCAGAACATATGGCAGACCATTCTTGCCATGCACCGGGAACAGGTTCCTATTGATCTCGTTACGCTCAATGACCGACTCATGAAAAACGGCCGCTCCAGCGAGTGCGGCGGGGCTGTCTTTCTTGCCGAACTCGCGAATGACATTCAGCCTATCAGCCACGCCAAAGGGTGGGCTCGGGATCTGCAGGGTTATGCCCGGCGCAGGGCCATGGCCAGAATGGGGCAGCAGCTTATCGAGCATGCTTATTCCGCTGATGCGGATCCTTCTCAGTTTGCCGCGTCCGCCCAGGAGCTGGTTGATTCCGTCCTTGAGGACCGAGTAAATGTAACCGCTCAAAAGCCTTCAGAGATTATCCACGGATACATGAAATATCTGGAGGGCCTTGAGGCTCGTGGCGGTGATGGAATCAAGACCCATCTTTACAAGCTCAACAGCATCACCGGCGGATTTCTCCCCGGGGAAGTTGTCATTCTGGCCGGACGTCCTTCCAACGGCAAGACGGCCCTTGCTCTCAATTTTTCCCTTTACTCGGTTTTCAGTCAGGTCCCGGTCGGGATCTTCTCTCTGGAAATGATGAGCTATCTGCTCGTCAACCGTTACCTCTCATCAACTCACGGCATTAACGGAATGCGTTTCCGTGACGGGAAATTCACGCCTGAAGACTGGCAGAATATCTATGAGTTTGCTCAGTATTTTCAAGGTCTGGATCCGTGGCTGCGGATCTGGGACAGACCTTCGCTGTCCGCTTCCGAGCTTCGGTCTCAATGCCGGCGTTGGAAACGGGAGTTCGGTTTGCGTTTGGCTGTGGTGGATTACATCCAGCTTGTCCGGCCGGATTCCCGGGGCGGCTCCCGTGAAAGGGAAGTGGCTGAGATCTCGCGCATCGTCAAAGAGACGGCCATGGACACCGGGATCACCCTTGTAGTTCTGGCCCAGCTGAATCGAGAGGTTGAAACCCGCAAGAGCAAGGTTCCGCTGCTTTCGGATCTGCGCGAGTCCGGAGCAATTGAACAGGATGCTGACCAGGTTATTTTTATCCGCCCATGGAATCCAAAAACCGTGGACGATCTGGTGGAGGTGACTCTGGATGTGGCTAAGAGCAGGAACTCCAACACCGGTAGCCTTGAGACTGTTTATAGGCGCAGGCGGCTGCAGTTTCTTAATGACAATGAAAAGGATTGGAGCTGGCTGGGTTTTTAACCAGCGGAAGGAGGGCATTATGGCTGATTCAGTAAAAGCGATTGTAACGGTCGAGTCTGTTACCCGTAATTTTTTATTGGCACTTATCAGCGGGGCGTCATGCACAGTGGACGAGTGTCTTGCGGGGATTGATGCAGGTGTGGCCGAGGTCAAGCGGATCGCCAATGGAGAGGTTCGGTTACCGGAGGAAAGCAAGTCATGAAGAATAGGTATCATCTGGCAGTGCTGCGTTTCTTTCATCGTGGCCAGCATGTTGCTGATGTGGATCTGGTAACAGATGAGTCCCTTGAGGTCTGTCGCGAGGAGGCGTTCATTCGTGTTGTTGATAGAGCGGCCGCGCTGAAGTGTGATTCCGGTTCTGACGGCGAATTGCTGCTGGTTGTTGACGCTGAACCGGTCTGGTCAAGTCGTGAGCTGGAGGCGGAATATGAAAGCTGAACAGACGTATCTGAGACATGCAGTCAATGAGCAGTCCGAGATCACTCCCTGGCGTTTCAAGGTGGAGGGCGTGAAGAAATGTCCCCGAAAAGGGCAGCTTGTAAGGGCGCGGCAGATCGGTGACCGGGTGCGCTGTCCCATGTGTGACAACCACTGCGTTTGTCCGAGGGACGTTGAGCATGACCAGCAGATCAAGATCGAAAAGAATTAGTTGGGGGGAACCGTGGTTGCCTACAATTTTAAAGACGAGTTTGCCGGAAAGGTTGAATCCGGAATGAAGCGGCAGACTATCCGGGCTCACAGGAAGCGTCATGCGCGGCCGGGAGAAAGGCTGCAGCTATACAGCAGGATGCGGCGGAAGGATTGCAGGAAGTTGGTTCATCCAGATCCGCAGTGTGTCAGCGTTGAGCCTATTCATATTTCAATGGTGGATGGCACTCTTGCTGTCCAGGTTAACGGGCGGGACCTTGATGAGGACTGGAGGACTGACCTGGCTCGGGCAGATGGATTTGAATCTGACCAGGAGATGGGGCTGTTCTTCAAATCTGCGCACGGGCTACCGTTTTCAGGTGTTCTGATTCGATGGGAGTAGCCATGCCGCTGTAATGCTCGAGCATTTCCAGTGCATGAGTCTGGCAGGCCCGGAGTTTTGCCTAATTCCGGGCCGCCGCCGAAAATTTTCAGGGTTCGCCCTGTTTTTTTTGAACCTTTTAAATATGTTATGAATAAAAATTTACTCGAGCAATGCTTGAGCATTGCCTATGTAATAAATCCGCAAAGCTGAAAAATTTTTAAGGAGTGCGGCTGTGGCAGGTAGAGTAAAAAACGTCACGGACATTCGGTTGGATGTGGAGTTCGCCGAGGATTTTCGGACCCAGAAGATCATGAGAAAGTTCGGGGCCGAGGGTGCGCTGGGACTGATCTTTCTCATGTGTTATTGTGCAAAGCATTATCCCAGTGATTCCGGATACTTTCCAAGGAATTTCGATAAGGAGGATCTGCTGTTTGCCTGCAAGGTGAATCTTGAGCGGACCGACTACGTGGATATGCTTTTAGATCTTGAAATAATTGGGGAAGAAGACGGCAGATACTACATCTGTGAATGGGATGACATGCAGCCATGGGCCGCCGAAGCCCGCGCACGGTCCGAAAAAGCAAAAAAGGCTGCTGATGCGCGCTGGAATAAGAAAGGAAAACAGGCAGATAAGAAGCCCGCTAAGGGGTCTGACGCTGGTGAAAATGAATCCGATGCTCAAGCATTGCAGGAGCAAAAATCCGGCAAAGCTAAAAAGGTGCATAAAGCCGATTTTGGCAATGCCCCTTCTCCTTCTCCTACTCTCTTCGTAAATACCCCCTATAGTCCCCCGAAGGGGGATGAGTTGGTGGAGGCATTTTGCGAGATCCTTCCAGACCTGCCGAAACCGGAAGCTGTTACCGATGCCTTGATGAGGAAGGTCCGGAAGTGCAGGTGTGAAGGTGGGCCTCCTGAGAAAGGGATTCTGTGGTGGCGTTGGTACTTTGAGCTGGTGAAGGATTATCCGTACCTGCTCGGTGAAGTTAATCAGGATTGGAAGGCGAACCTTCCGTGGCTTGTCGAGCCGTCGAAGATGTCCAAGGTGCTGGGCGGTGGATACCAGAGTCGGGAAGAAATGGAAGTGAACGAGTTAACTTCCGGAAGTGGGCGGGGGATGAGCGAAGAGGAATATCGCAGACGAATTGCTGCTGGGGCAGGTTAAGCAGCGGTTGATTTTAACCGCACAAAAGTAAAGTTGTGAAGTTATAAAGTTAACGCATTGTGAATTTATAACAGTTGTGAGTTGAATGTAATGCTTGATGAACTTATGTTGCACCCGTCATACAAGAGTGGAAAGGTTGACCATGATGTGCTAATAAAGTTGCTGGTTGAATGTGGTATGAAGCAAGTTGCATGCGCAGAGTTCTTTGACGTTTCACAAGCTGCAGTTTCAAAGGCCAAGAAACGTATCGACCTTGCTGTTTCCAAGGACGTTGCTTTGTTTTCGGCTCCGAAGATGATCAACGCCAAGATCTCCCTTGCGGATCAGCTCGATGCTCTGGGGAAACAATGCCGTGAGCTGCTGGAAATGGTCCACGTTGTCCTTCACGGCGATCATGCTTCCCAGGAATACCGGGATTGCCAGACAAAACTGCGGCGGCTGGCCGGAACAAACCGCGACCTCGGCGGCTTTCTGATCAAGCTGCAGGCCGAGCTCCGCAAGCAGCTCGAGTTTGTTTTCAAGATGCAGAGTGAAATTTACTCGCTCAAGAAGGTCGAGGAGTTTCAGTCCGTTGTTCTCGAGGAAATACAGCGGGCAGCTCCGGAAGTTCAGCAGCGTATTGTCTCCCGCCTGACGGAAATCAACGCCGCCAGATCGGCTCTCGACTTCGGAATCGGGGCCGGAGACAAGTCTAACTTTTAAAGTCTGCTAAGGAAGAAAAGTCTAACTTTAATAAATAAGTTAAATTTATAAAAACAACACTAAAGTGTTTAAATTCAATTGTTTGTGTAAAATTATCAAAAATTTAGTTAGAAAAGACTCTTGTTAAAATTCTAGTTTTATGAAAATATTATTAAAACTTAGACTTTAATTAAAGAGGGCGAAAATGGAAAAAATGAATCCGAATCATCCGGAAAAGGGCAGCTCGATCAAGGTCGATCCTATCACATCGCTGAAGGATGTTGCGAACCTGAAAAAGCTTCTTGAGGACAATCCTCGCGATCTGGCCTTGTTCGTTCTGGGAATCAACACCAATCTCCGAGCCGTTGATCTGGTTCAATTGCGAGTGGAGCAGTTCATTGATGCCAGGGTCGGTGACGAGCTGGTGCTGAAAGAAAGCAAGACCGGCAAGCAGCGCAGGATTACGATCAACAACGCCGTTCTCACGGCGGTCAAGCCCTGGGCGGTACAGTGCCGGGATCAGGAACAGGAGCTCGTTTTTACGGGCCGGGATGGCGGTCCCATGGCTCCGAACTACGTGAACAAGCTGGTCAAGAAGTGGTGCGCGAAAATCAATCTGAAGGGCAATTACGGCTCTCATTCGTTGCGTAAGACTTGGGGCTATCATCAGCGGGTGACATTCTGCGTGGACATTCCGACCCTGATGGAAATTTTCAATCATTCCTGCCAGAAGCAGACCCTTGATTACCTTTGCATTCAGCCGCAGGAAATCAAGGACGTGTACATGAACGAACTATGAGCAAATCGTTGAAAGCAAACGGCCTGATGGGGAACCTGCTCATGAATCTCAAAGAGCAGGTTCCGCAGACCGGTTCCGGTTATCTCGGTACCGGCAAGCCTGATATGCCGCTGAAAGAGTTCATCCGCAATGCCTGGCACGTCATTGAGCCGGGGCGGACCTTTGTGGACGGCTGGCATATCGGGGCCATTGTGGAGCATCTGGAGGCGGTCAGCACGGGGCAGCTCCCGAAACTGCTGATCAACATGCCGCCGCGTCACATGAAGTCGCTGTCCGTGTCCGTCTGCTGGCCGGCATGGGAATGGACCTTCAACCCGTGGATACAATTTTTCTTCAGCTCCTATTCGGCCATGCTTTCAACGCGCGACAACATGAAGACCCGCGAGATCGTGACCTCGCCCTGGTATCGGGAGGCATGGCCGCATGTGCAGCTCAAGCGGGACCAGAACGCCAAGGACAAGTTCGAGAACATGGCCGGCGGATTCCGCTTTTCGTCCTCGGTGGGCGGCCGTGCGACCGGTGAAGGCGGCGACCGCATTGTGGCCGACGACCCGCACAACATGTCCGAGGTCAATTCCGATGCCAAGCGCAGGGAGGTGCTGGACTGGTGGGACAACACCATGCAGACCCGTCTCAATGATCCCAAGACCGGCGCGTTCGTGGTCGTGATGCAGCGCGGCCACCAGCAGGATCTGAGCGGCCACATTCTGGAGAAGGGCGGGTATACCCATCTCTGCCTGCCGGCGCGATATGAGGGTAACAAGTTCCACACCGTGCTCGGCTTCGAGGATCCGCGCGAAGAGGAAGGGCAGCTCCTCTGGCCGGAACGGTTCGACGAGGAAACCCTGACCCATATCGAGAACTCCTTTTCCTCGCCCACGGAGGCCGCAGGGCAGCTGCAGCAGCGTCCTGTACCGAAGGGCGGGTCCATCTTCAAGATCGACTGGTTCAAGCGGTACACCCGGCTTCCCAAGTTCAACCGCATTGTCGAGCACTGGGATACGGCGCAGAAGAAGAACGCCACCAGCGCATTCTCGGTAGGCCAGCTCTGGGGCGAGGCGTATAACGGTTACTACCTGCTGGATCTCATCCGCAGGAAGATGGAATACCCGGAGCTCAAGCGCACAATCAAGAAACGCTACGCGCTCCATAAACCCTCGGCCATCATCATCGAGGACAAGTCCAGCGGGATCAGCGTGATTCAGGATCTGCAGGATGAGACAAAGCTTCCGGTAGTGGCCTGGGCGGTTACCGGCGGGGATAAGGAAACAAGGGCTGTAGCAGTGTCGGATACGGTCGAGGGCGGCAATGTCTGGCTGCCGGAGTCGGCCGAATGGCTGGATGATTTTCTGGACGAGGTGGAGCATTTCCCCGGTTCCAAGTTCAAGGATCAGGTGGATGTGATGACTCAGGCCCTGGAATATTTCTTACGCCGTGGCGGACTCACTGAAGGCCGCGACATGAGCTAGGGGTGGATTATGAGACTGATTGAAAAGCTGAAGGTAGTGACCTCGCCTATGAGCGGTCGGCGCAGCCTGAAAGACCCGGTGACCGGCATTGTGTACCGCAGGGTTTCAGGCGGCGTTGCATGGCCGTATGACATCCGGCCCGGGGCGGTGACCGTGCTGGCCGAGCACAATGAACCCGTACACGGCACGGATCAGCATCGGGTGGATGTGGTGGTGGAATTCATGGACGAGGATACCGAAACCCTCTGCCGTGAAATGGCGGCCCTGCAGGACGGGCTGAAAGTGGGCATCTGGCGTACTCCGCTGACCCATGCCGGGACGCGGCTGGTGCATATGTACAACGAACGGCGGCGCAGGCTGCGCGTGCCCGGGCTGGATCTTGCTTCGCCTCCGGCCATGAACGGCAGCCGCACTTTCCGCGACTATGACCGCCTTGTGGATCGCCGGACCCGCAATATCAAGACGCTCTATTTCGGGGAATCGCAGGCTGTGCTGGAGTACAACACCCTTGGTCGGGATGACTTAGGGCGCAAGCTGGAGGAGTTCCCGGTGGTGGCATCCATGCTTTACGCGCTGGCCGGGCTGGATCTGGAACAGGCCGGGCATGGTGGATGGGCTGATGTGCGGCTCTCCGGCCTTACCCATTCCGCAGGGGGATACTGATATGGTGGTGCGGCCTCTGGAGATTGTCATCGGGCTGGACAAGATCGGGAAGATATTCGGGGTAGGGCGCAACACCGTCCGCGCCTGGGCGCAGAAGGAAGGTTGCCCTATCCGCCGTGTTGAGGGGAAGTACACAGCGGAGAAGGCTGAGTTGTGGGAATGGATTAAGGAACATTCCGTGGTTGGAGAAGCAGAGTTTTAGTCTTACTCTTTGTACCAGTTGGGCTTTTCGAATAAGTATGAAAAATTAGTGGAAGTCAATTCTTCCCTGATTTCTTTAGGTAGTTGCGTTGAATAAAGTGTTGCTGCTCCACTTATAGCTTTTGCAGTTAATCCGGTAGTATCTACAAGATTAGAATCTATTATGGCTGCTCTGGTGAAATCGACGTTTGTGAATGAGGTTTTTGAGAACGTTGTATTTTTTATAGTCGTGTTTTGAAAGTAAGTGTTCATGATAGTAGCGTTTTTGAAGCTTGAATTGTTTATTGTGCAGTTGTTAAATTTAGTGTTGTTGATTGTATTGTCTTTAAATATTGCTCTCCACAGGCTTGTATTTGTAAATGTCGCATTTTGTAACATCGTCTTATTTAAATAAGTTCGTTCAATTGACGAAATATTGAATTTAGTGAAGTCAAGTTTTGAATCATTTAAATAGCATTCAAGTGTAGAGTTGTTAAAATTTGTTCCAAATAATGTAGAATTATTAAAGTCAGTGTTGATGATAGTTGTGTTTGATATACTAGCGTAGTCGAAATTACAATTGTTCAAATTTGAATCATAAATGTTTAAATTGTAAAATGTTGAACTGTTAAAAGTACTACATTGTAGATTTGCCTCTTTAAGTTTTGTGCGGTCAAATAATGAATTGTTTAGTGAAGCATTTACAATGTTGGCATTGTTAAAGTTTAATCCTCGAAGATTTGCAAAATTTAACTGAGCTTCATTTAAATTTTTTTTGTACGCTTCAACAGTCTGTTTAAGCATGCTTTGCCCTTCAGTGTATTCCACATCTTGAAAAAAAGATGCAAACGTCTCCCATACTGATAGCAAACTGGGCTTTTGGGGAAGCTTGATTTTTTGAAGAGTTGATAAGTTTGCACATGCCTGAGCTCGAAACTCTGTCGCCATCTGATTTTGCCATGATGCTATCTGCATTTCATACGTGCTAACAGCTCGTTCATATCGATTTGATGCGAGTCCAAATATCGCTACATAAATGCTGACTATCCAGAGAGCAAAGGTGCTTGGACTTCTGTAGTTTTCGTCCTCAAGCTCAGTTTTAGATGGAGGGCGGATTAGTTGCTTTATAGCCCGTGCACCGGAGTAATCATACAGGTTGTACAGCGGTCTGGATGAGTTCCAGATCAGGATCAGGATTATGATTCCTATGTGGGATGTAATGTATGTTTCCATGGGTGCTCTAGTTAGTTTGTTCGTCTTCTTTGTACCAGTCTGGTTTTTCGAGGATGTGCGGGTATTTATTTATAAGTTCTTTTTCTGTTTGCACAGGAAGTTTGGTTTTATGTAGTATTCTTACTGTAGATAGTTGCTCTGCTGTTAAGTTTTGGGCGTTGGTTAAATCTGAATCTACAATGAAGGCATTATCAAATTCAGCATTTAAAAAGTTTGCACCAGTAAGATCTGCATTACAAAATGTAGCATTGTGTAGTTTCGCATTAAGGAATTCAGCCTTAGTCATATTGGCATTAGAAAAATTAGTTTTAGTGCAATTTGAAAACCAAAAATAGGTATTGTGTAATATGCTATTCGAAAAAACTGTGTTTGTCAGATTGTTTCCTATCAGATAAGCTTTTTTAAAGTTGGAAGATTCGAAATAGCAATTTGTTAGAGTTGCATTTTTCAAGTGCGCATTATCTAGTTCTCTACTGTATGCTTCAATTGTTTTAGTAAGCATACTTTGTCCAACTTCATATTCTTCATAATCTACAAAAGATGATAATGTTTTCCAGAAAAAAAATAAATCCGGTTTTACAGGTACTTTTATTGATTGAAGATTGTTGAAATTACCACATGCCTGTGCCCTAAACTCGGTTGCCATTTGTGTTTGGAAAGTCGAGATTTGTTGTTCGTATGAATTCA
The DNA here is from genome assembly GCF_050916235.1 of Maridesulfovibrio sp. FT414. Lineage (GTDB taxonomy): Bacteria > Desulfobacterota > Desulfovibrionia > Desulfovibrionales > Desulfovibrionaceae > Maridesulfovibrio. Next base: position 4,231,312 of record NZ_CP104854.1, on the reverse strand, counting down.
CAGCCCTATCATACCGCGCAGAAGCTATACTGAACAACGCTACATATATACTCACCGCCCACAGCATAAAAGTGCTAGGCTTCCTGAAGTAACAGTCCTGTTGCTGTTCCTCCGTTGGCGGATGAATCTTCTCAACAATAGCCCGAATACCAGAGTAGTTATATAAAAAGTAAAAAACGTCGTAGTTATATGAGTAGAGATACACAAGAATAAGTGGGGTAAATGCTAGGCTCAGTAATATCCAGTCGGTAATTTCCATCAGTGATCCCCCCGAAATAATTTCATTAAACCACGCATATCTACCCAATTATACCAAAAACAACAACCCCCATCTTGACACCACCCCGCATTTCTGGCTTTATCCCCCCTAGGTGCTAGACACACCTTTGTTCCCTAGCGGTTTCCGCTCCCGATAGTTGGCGGTTTTTTTGTGTCCTGAGATCAGAAGGTCTGAGATTTTCTGCACTTGCAGGCACTGCTTTATTCCATTCCAATTTCGCCAATATATTTGCCGGGAGTGCAGAGGCTATAGAATACCCTTCGGGGGAAATCCTCTCGCCGTTCTAGGGACGGTGTCTAGCTCCCGGCTTTTTTATTTTTGAAAAAGCCCACCAGACACAACCCTAGGAGGCATCATGCCGAAAACTCTCACCATTCCTGAAAGTTATCTTGTGGAGACCTACAATAAGGCTCTGGACATTCAGGAGCTTACTAGACTGCTGCTGCACCACACTTTTCTCGAAACCCATCAAGGAGGCGGTCAAGTCCTACCGGGCCAGCTGTCGTTGCTGGAAGTACTGACGGATCGCTTAGACGGGTTGGTCAACACTCTGGATCATTCTACCTTTCGTAGTAAGGAGGTAAGTGATGTCTGAAGTTATTCCTTTCGATTTCGGCGATACGGTTGTCAGAGTCCATCAGGGCGGTGACGGCAACCCTTGGTTCGTCGCAAAGGACGCGTGTCATGTGCTTGGTCTAGACACGAGTAATCTATCAAAAACATTAGATGAGGATGAGAGGGATACCTGCTCCGTACAATATACGGATCAGGTCCGTACGTTGTCTTTGATCTCCGAGTCCGGACTGTACTCGCTGATTTTCAGGAGCCGCAAGCCGGAAGCAAAGAAGTTCCGCAAGTGGATCACCTCGGAAGTGATACCCAGCTTGAGGAAAACGGGGTGCTACGCAATGGGGCAGGGGGCTGACCAGTCCGCGCCGCTGACCATTGATGAGTATGATTCCCTCTACGCCCTGCTTGCCAAGTGGGGTGTGCTGCTCAAAGAAAGGGAAGCGTGGAAAGAACACGAGGTGCTGGATAACAGCATCGGCCGGATCATGTCCTTTCTGGGCAAGGAACCGACCTCCGCGCTCAAGGATTTATCCAGGGCCGAAGCGGATCACGTGCAACGCTACCTGACCACGCAGATTGAGATCCTTGTCGGCAAGTCCGGGGAGATTAAATCACCCGAAGAGCAGGAAGCCGCACTGCGCAGGTCTGAAGCAGGTCGCAAGGCCGCTCAGGCGCGCTGGGGCAAGGCGAAGGGAATCGGGAAGTAGGATTTGAAATGAAGCACCCCGCTTGGTTGGCGGGGTGCTTTTTTGAGGGGATGGTTAAGGTGTATGTTTTAGTGCTTCTGTAAGCAGTTCTATGGTCTTGTCAGGATTATTTGTAATTTTTGTGAAAAGATCTTTTGCCCTTTCTTTCCAAAAAGACTCTGGGACTTTGGCATAAATCAGTCTAGCCTTAATTATTTCTAAGTCTTGGATACGGTGTTTGACTCGGATTGCAAGTCGTAAGTCGTCTCTATCACATTTTGTATTGTCTATGCCGACAATGAATCCATGGTTATCAACGTTATTGTCTAGGAAGGTTAGAGTTTTCTCTTGTAGAACTTCATGTTTATACATGTTTTCTTCGCCGTCAGCACATACTTTAGACTGTGTGTTTGGGTCATAGTCGTGATCGTGAATTTGTGCTACATGCTTTTGCCAGTTGTACCATTCCTGTATTAATTCTTCTAATTGATGGAAAACCTGTTTTGGGTTTGTAAGGATCCGCATTGAACGAGATTTTGAGGTATCCACCCTGTTCTCCAATCTATAGAAAGTGCTTGTAAGAAGTGTTCAACACATCAGCCAATCGCTTGGCCATATCCACGCTGATGTTCCGCACCCCTCGTTCCATCTCGGAAACATTGTTCTTATGAATACCGAGTGCATCCGCAAGTTCTGCCTGAGTCAGACCTTCGCGGGTTCTGGCTCCGCGCAGCAGTTGGGGGGGAGTCGGTTCGGGAAAGGCATCGTTGAAATCAATAAGCTCTTCGCCTTCATCGTTGATCTCGCGCACGTCATACTTTGCCAGCTTCAGGAACTGCATGAATGCTTCAGCAATTGCGTTAGCGTCCTTTGCCGGAACCTTCAGGCACAACTCAGCTGAATTCTCGGTAATTGACCTTCTCGTGAGTTCCAACATATTTAATCTCCATGATTTGAATATCGTCATCTGTGACTTTCCAGACAACAACATACCGGGGCTTACCCTTGTTCAGGTGACAGTGATAAACGTCCTTGGTTCCTTTCAGCTTGCCATAATTAGGCCAGCTTCGTTGCTCCGGCCCGTCAGCCTGTAAGTCCTTACCCAGCAGGAAAAAGGATTCCTGTATCGCTTTGGGAAGTTTCAGGGTTTTTTTCTGAAGCTTGGTAGAAAGTTTAACTGTCCAGTTCATGATTTATTTGTAACCATATTTTGGTTGTTGGTCAATGAAGTTTGGTTGAAGGCTGGGAAGTAGGTTTTGAAATGAAGCACCCCGCTTGTTTGGCGGGGTGCTTTTTACTAAGTATCATATTGTTCGATCGCTACCTGTCGAATTAAATAACTTGTAAATTCAATCAGGTTTGTAAAACTTGCTCTCATGGGTTTCATGCAGTTATTTTGTGATGCATCTATGAGTGGTATTATTTTTGAGGAGTTTTTTTTGCTGATCATATGCCCACAGTGTAACGATTTAGATCTCATGTCATAAAGTTCAGATATATGTATTGAAGCCGCCGGGCCAAGGATCTTTTCAGTGAGAGTTTTTACTTTTTTCTTTATTGAGTATTTTACCTGTTTACACACTGGGCATGTTGTTGTGTCCCACTCGTATTCTTCACATAGTGTTTCGATTGAACTAATCAATAAAACACAAATGATTTCGTCGTAGCTATAGTCTATTTGGTCTGCTCTAATTGAAAGAGCATTGTTGAAGTGAGTGCATGACTTTATTAATGGTGAGTTTGTATTTATTTCTGAAGATAAAATTTTATCTATTATATTAATTTGTTCTTTAAGAAGTCCGTAAGAATTGTTAATGTATGGTTCACCGTCAATCCATTCTTTGTCTTCATATACTATATGATTGTAATTTGGCGTAATTTTTAGTTTTTTTTCAACGTAATTTGTTCTTCGTATGTGTGTGTTTAAACATGTGGAAAGGAAGTCACATGCTGCTAGGACTTTTTCAGAAGCGTTGTCTTCCGCGTCTATTAAGTCGAATCCTAGTTGTTTGCTATTAAGAGTTATGTGATCGTTGTCAGAAAATAAGGTGAAATTTTTGCCTGCGTAAGGGTGTATAATGGGTCCCTTGTTACTCCATCTTAGTCTTGTCTCTGGGTATTTAACTTTAATTGTACTTGAAAAATTGAAGGTACTAAAACCCTGATTGTGGCCTTTTTTTAAAGCATTTTTAATACATTTAATTATGGAGTCCTCTGAGTAGTTCTCGTCTGCTTCTTTTGGTGTGATATATATATTGTTAATTCCCCCTTTGTTTTTGTAATCAAATTCAAGCTGAAGTGTTAGACCGCGCCTTAATGACATAAGTCCTATTAAAACTTTTGTGCTGCTTGGATACCTGAACCCTATATATTGCCACCCGACCTGCTCAAAATTATTCCTAAATTCTGCCCATAGTGCTCTAAGAAAAGTGTTGGCCTGAGTTTTGTCCAAGTCAATTTTTTCGATAATGGTGTTCTGCATATTCTATCTACTTCCCCGGTGTTTATATTTTAAAATATGTTAAAGCTGGTAACCCCTGTCAACCCCCTCTCCACTGATCTCAGCCGATCTGGGACGATCTCCCGCGTCCTCTCCTGAAAACCCCGTGTTACAGATTCCCGTAAGTATGGAGGCCTTGTTTTCGCCTTTATAACCTCGCCGGTCGTCCGTGCCTTTCGGCAATGGTGCGGACGGCCATCAGGGAGTCTGCTGTGGGTGAATCGGTTCTTGATCCGCAACTTCGGAAAGAAATTACTGCCGCTGTAGCAGAGGGCATTGCCATCGGCCTGCAGCAGACCGGCAACGGTTCCTGCAAGCTGGAGCCGGAAGCTGCCAAGGCGGTCGGCCATTTCATGGGCATGGTGCGCGACATCGGTGACGGCGAACACGCCAAGGGCATCGAGAAGATGCGCGACCACCACAAGGCCGTGGGCGTCATGCTCGAGGGCCGCCGTGCTTTCTGGTGCATGGTATTCAAGATGTTGGCCACTGGTGGAATCGGATTTGTCGGCATGGCCATCTGGGAACATTTCACCAGGGTGGTGAAGTGATGAAACCGCTTCCACCGCTTGCTGCAACCCTTCTGCGCCGTCCGTACACTGATCAGGGCACCATCGGCGTGCTGACCATTCCCGAAGTGGACTTCCAGTGCTTCAGCATAGAGCTGCCCTGGCGGGAGAATCAGAACTCTGTCTCCTGCATTCCGGTCGGCACTTACTCCCTTTTCCGCCGTTGGTCCGATCACTGGAACAGCTTCGTCTACCAGTTCCGCAATGTGCCGGGCCGCAGTGCCGTACAGATCCACTGGGGCAACGTGGCTGGCGATAAAACCCTCGGCTACCGCTCCAACTCGCTGGGTTGCGTGCTTCTCGGCTCCGTGCTCTGCGAGATCTGGGGCCAGCAGGCCGTGGGCAATTCCAAACCAACATTTCGCAGGTTCCTGAACGCCGCGCTCGGCCGGGAACTGCTGCTCGACATCAGGGAGGCTTGATCATGGCTGATGCTGGTCTGTTTGATCTGGTGGGCTCTTCGCTGCTCGGTATCGGTACCGGAGGAATCGCGACCATTGCCCAGAACATTTTCGGTGGAATTTCCAACTGGATCGGTGAATGGCAGAAGCGCAAGACCCTGCAGCTTCAGCACGAGCAGGAAATGCTCATGGCCGACAAGGAAATCGAGCGGCTACGGGCCGAAGGTGATGTGAAGGTCCAGCAGGCCCGGGAAAATCGGGCCATGACCGAGACTCTTATCGACGGCCAGAACTATCAGGCTTCGCTCCTGCATGACGCCGCGACCTATTCGCGGGGCAAGGAAAAGTGCTGGGCCGACTTCCTGCTTGTGGTGGCCGATGCAATCCGGGGCATCACCCGGCCGACCATGACCGTGTTCCTGTGCTGGATCACCTGGTCAACCTACCAGCATTTCACCGGCTATCTGGCCCAGACCAATGTGCTGGTCGATGCGAACACGGCCAATGAAATGGTCCGGTACATCGTCACCAATACCGTTTTTATGTCCAGCTCCGCCGTGGGCTGGTGGTTCTCATCCAGACCTCGCAATGCGGGCAGGGCGGCTGCATGAGTCAGGACCTAGGTGTCTTCATAAAGAAGCTTTTTACCGAAGCGGAGTCGGCCCGTTCGTCCAGGGAAGAAATCTGGATGAAGGACTACCTGCAGGTGAAGAGCGAGTACGAGCAGGACGAACTGAAGAAGATCAAGCGGTCCAAGATGTACGTGCCGGCCACCCGGGTGAAGATGAACACCGTGCTCACGCAGGTGATGGACTTCCTTTTCCCGGCATCCGGCGAACGCAACTGGGATCTCAAGCCTTCACCTCGTCCGGAACTGCATCCTTCGGTGCTGGAGTTCTATACCCGGCAGGCAATGGCGCAGGGGCAGCAGCTTGCACCGGAAGACCTTGAGGGGCTGATTGAAAAGAAGGCCAAGGAATCGTGCGAGGCCATGGGCAGCGAGATCGCCGACCAGCTGGTGGGCGGTGAAGGGCGCAGGTCCTACCGCTCGGCCTGCAAGTCGGTCATGGAGCAGAAACTGAAGTACGGAACCGGCATCCTCAAGGGGCCGCTGGTGCGCGAGGAGTTCCGCGATTCGTATGTCATTGATGGGGAAGGCCGCTGGACGCTCCAGAAGTCCCAGATAACGGAGCTGCGGCCGTTCTTTGAGGATGTTTCTGTCTGGAATGCCTACCCGGATCCCAACGCTACGGATCTGGCCGGCTGCGAATACATGTTTCAGGACCACATCTACAATCGGCAGCAGGTTCTGGATCTGCTCACCTATCCCGGTTTCAAGGAGGATGTGATCAGGCAGTACCTGCGCGACAACAAGGACGGTGATGTCGATTCATATGCCGGGCTGAAGCTGCAGCAGAAGGTCAGCGGCGAGTCGCGCAGGATGGAGAAGCGTTACCGGGTCTACGAGTTCTGGGGAACCCTGACCGGTGAGCAGCTTTCAAGCGTCGGCATCGAGATCCCCGAGGAAGGCCGGGCGGACATCTTCCCGGCCAACGTCTGGATGCTGGGTGACAAGGTTATCAAGGCGGTCATCAATCCCCTTGAGGGCGCGACCATTCCCTACCAGTTCGACTACTTCGTGAAGGACGAGGATTCCATCTGGGGAGACGGGCTGGCCACACTGCTGCGGCATCCGCAGAAGGCCCTGAACTCGTCCATGCGCATGCTGCTGGATAACGCCGCAGTCTCGTGCGGTCCACAGGTTGCGGCCAATATGAGCGCGTTCGAGGACAGCGAGGATCCGCGCGACATCTACGCCTTCAAGTTCTGGCCGTTCAGGTCCGTGGAGGACATGAACAAGGCCCTCAAATTTTTCTCCATCCCTTCCTACACCAACGAACTACTGGCTCTGGTGCGGGTCTTCAACGACATGGTGGACGATATGTCCGTGCCCCGCTTCATGGGCGGAGACGGATCCCAGATGCGCGGGGCCGGCAAGACCGCCCGCGGTCTGTCCATGCTCATCGGGGCCGCGCACCAGATTCTGAAGGATCTGGTCAAATCCTTTGATGAGAACATAACCCGTCCGTTCTTCAGGCGTATGTATTTCTGGAACATGCAGTTCAACACCCGCGCCGACATCAAGGGCGATTTCGAGATCATCGCCACCGGAACCTCGGTGCTCATGGCCAAGGAAGTCCAGCTCGAACGCATGCAGACCATTCTGGCCATCACAGACAATCCTCGTTTTGCGGGCTGGGTGGATGACGAAAAGCTCCTCAGGGAGATCAGCAAGAACCTTGAACTGCCTGAAGGTGTTCTGCGTTCGGCTAGGGAAAAGGAAAGCTGGGACCGGGAACAGCTCATGGAATCGGCAAAGGCAAATGTTCAGGCACTGGTTGAAGAGCTGGAAGGAAGGGGGGTGGACGTGCAGCAGGGACTTCTGTCCATGCTGCAGCAACAGACCGGCGCATTGATGCCGGAACAGGGAGGTCAGCATGAAGCTGACAGATATGCGGCTTAAGCCGGAAAAAAAAAGGAAGGAAGAGGCGGCGATTGAGTCTGCACAGGATGAATTCCCGTGGGGGCTGCGGATAACCCTTCATGATGAATCCGTATCAAAGCTTGGCTTGAAGCCTAAGGACATGAAGGTTGGATCCACTGTGAAGCTGGAAGCCAAAGCTTTTGTGTGCAGTGCCGGTGCCCAACCTGGTGGAAAGAATAAATCCATTGAATTGCAGCTTGTGAAGCTGGGCATTGATGCCGGCGGAAGCTTCGAGGACGGATTCGACGCAGGAGCAGGTGACGATGAAGACTAGCCGACAGAAGGCCATGGAACTGGTTGAAACCGGAGGCAGCACCCTTGGGCGAGTGCGTGAATACCTGGAGCTGAAGATTCTGGAGGACAAGGAGAACCTTGTTGAAGCTTCCCCGGAAAACGTCCCCGGGCTGCAGGGCAGAATCAAGGCATACAGGGATATTTTAGCGGACCTGACCCCGGCTCCGGAACGGGGCAAGAGTCAGAATCCGTACTGAGGAGGAAACAATGGGAAATGATCTCCACGAACAGGATGAATTCGCACGCGGCTTCGAGGCCGGAGAATCAGCGCAGGAGCTTCCCGGTGAGTCTTTGAATGAGGATCAGCCGGACGAATCTGATGATTCCATGCCGGAAGCAGGTGACGGGGGCGAAGGTGACCCCCAGTCCGGAGATGAGGACTCTGGCGACGATGCCGGGTCCGCTTCAGACCAGATTTTGCCTGAAGAGGATGAGGCCGGTGAAGATCCGGACTCAGCGGACACTGATGACGCGGATCCGCGCGGAAGCGGGCAGGACCTTCTTGCTGAAGGGCGTGCGCTGCTTGACCGCTATTTCGGCGGTCCTGACCAGGCTGGCCCCGATCAATCAGGACAAAGCGGAAAAGACAGGTCCGTGCTGGTCGAGATCCCTGCCGAGGATAAGGCCGAGGTGGAAACCATTCTGCGGGTTAATCCGCAGTATGAGGACATCCTGCTGGAGGATTCCGAGCAGGGGCAGCGTTATCGGGCCAATCTTCACGAGTTCGGTCCCGAGGTGGTCATGGGCATGCTCGAGTCCGCTCTCCAGCTGCGGCAGGTCAATCCCCGCGTGGAAGCTGTCATCAGCAGGCATGAGCAGGACCGGCGCAGGGACCACTTCGCCGCAATCGGGAACGATCATCCCGACTATGTGCAGATGGTGGTCGATCCGGGCAGGGCGGAAGAGCTCGGCCGGTTCAACGCCTCTGTACGGAGCTGGGCCGAAGACCTTCCCTACCGCGAGGCCAGCGCGGCCTTCAGGATCATGGAGTCCGGCAGTGCAGCAGAAGTGTCCGAACTGTTGACCAGATACAAGAAAGCAGTCTCCGGGAATGCAAAGGACAAGGTCGATGTTGATGCGGCCAGAAAGATCACCGCAGTTCCCGGCAAACGCAAGTCTGTGAGCGGCAGACAGAAACCCGACATGGATGACTTTGACGGCGGGTTTGAAGCTGCAGCCGCAGAAGCATAGGAGCGATAATGGCTACTCTTTATGGAGACATCAGCCCCAGAACCGCAGGCTACGCCGTGCCGGGATTTCTGAGAAGGGCGGACAACTATAACATTTTCGGCAGGTTCGGGCAGTCTCTCAAGATGCCCAAGAACAAGGGGCAGACCGTCAAATGGCGCAGGTACAACGCCCTTGAACCGGCAAACGTGCCTTTGGTTGAAGGCGTCACCCCCGCGGGCAAGAAGCTGACCAAGACAGACGTGTCCGCCACCCTCAAGCAGTACGGCGACTACATCGAACTCACTGACGTTATTCAGGATACCCACGAGGACCCCGTTCTTCAGGAATCCATGGATATTCTGGGCGAACAGGCCGGCCAGACCCTCGATATGGTTCTGGAAGGCATTCTCCGCGCCGGAACCAACGTCATCTATTCCGGCGGAACCTCCCGGGGAACCGTCACCAAACCCATAACCAAGAGCGTGCAGCGTCTGGCTACCCGTGCGCTGAAGCGGCAGAAGGCCCGCAAGGTCACCAAGGTGATTTCTTCCAGCGTCAATTACGGCACCAAGCCTGTTGCCGCCGCGTTCATCGGAATCACTCACTCCGACTGCGAGTCCGACATCAGGGAGATGCCCGGCTTTGTCCCGGTTGAGGAATACGGCCAGCTCACTCCCTATGAAAACGAAATCGGCAAGGTGGAGGATGTCCGTTACGTGGTTTCAACTTCCATTGAGCCCATGACTGACGCCGGGGGCCTGAAGGGAGCATCCGGAACCGACATGCTTTCCGAGTCCGGAACGAACGCCGATGTCTATCCCATCTACATCCTGGGGGCCGATGCCTACGGTGATGTGGCCCTGAAAGGAAAAGATTCTGTCGTTCCCAAGGTGGTCAACCCTGAAACTCCCAGCAAGAGCGACAAGCTCGGCCAGAGGGGCAGTGTCGGCTGGATCACCTATTACACCGGCGCGATCCTCAATGACGCCTGGCTGGTTCGCCTTGAAGTAGCCGTAACCGAAACTCCTCCGGACGCATAACGGGTGATTTGAAATGAGCAAGAACGAAGAACAGAAAGCACAGCCCATTGATGAAGTGGCAGAGCTTAAACGGCAACTGGCTGAAAAGGATGCTGCTCTGGCAAAGGCTGAAGAGGAAAAGACCGGTCTGGCTGAAGAGCTCGAGCAGCAGAGGATTGCCCGCGAAGAGCTTGAGGCGGAAAACCGCAGACTGGACGAACACGCCGCACAGTTCGAGAAATCCGAACTCAGGCGGCTCCAGAATGAAGAAAAGGTCACGATCAACATTGCCGAAGGGGAAGGCGGGGAAGGCAAGGACGATGTCTTTGTTTCCGTTCAGGCCGTTCCCTATCAGATCAAGCGCGGTGTTGATGTCGCTGTTCCGAGATCCGTCTACAAGGTTCTCAGGGACTCGGCCTACAACGCCCACGAGATCATGAATACCGGTGACGGTGTTGAATACAGCACCCGCATGGTTCCCCGGTTCAACATCCGGGTGCTTGACTGATGTTTGCCTTTGAACTCATCGCCGACATTCGCAGAACCCTGCATGACCCCGAAGGGCTGCGCTGGAGCGACGGCGACCTGCTTGACCACCTGACCATGGCACAGCGTCAGGTGGTCATGCTCAGGCCGGATTCCAATTCCGTGATTGAACGGGTTGAGCTGGCTGCAGGTTCCACAAGGCAGGATGTTCCTGATCAGGGCCGTTTCATCGGTCTGGTCAGGAACGTCCGGCCGGACGGAACTCCCGGGCAGGCCATCACCTCGGTCAGCCGGGCCGCTCTGGATGGAGCCAATCTGCAGTGGCACTCCGAGCCTCCTTCAGATGTGCTCGATAATTACGCCTTTGAGGAGGAAGTGCCTTCGGTCTACTGGGTTTCCCCTCCTCCAGCCGAAGGCGTGCGGGTGGAGCTGGAATATTCACGCAGGCCAGGGCCGGTGACGGACCTTGAGCAGGAACTTGCCCTGCCGGACATCTTTGCCGGTCCTCTGGCGGATTATGTGCTTTACCGCTGCTGGGCGCAGAACAGTTCCTCTGCCGCCAACTGGCAGAAGGGCACTGACTGTCTGCGCCAGATGTATGTCTCTCTTGGTGAGGAAGCAAAGGCGCGGCTGCTGATCAGCCCCAACAGCGGGAAGGTGAACAATGGCTAGGCTGCTTACCGTGGGCTGGCGCGAGTTTCTGCCGCTCCTGCAGTCCTCCCTGCCGCGTTGCCCCGTGCCGCTGATCATTTCCGAACTCAGGAGCGCGGCCGTTGCCTTCTGCCGCCGGACCCGGGTCTGGAGGCATGTCTCAGACCTGACGGATGTTTATGCCGGTGACTGCCGTTACGTGTTCGAGCCGCCGGAAGAGACCACGGTTGTCGCCACTCTGGAAGTCCATTTCAGGGATGAAGTCCTGATACCGCTTGATGATCGGGTGGTCAGGGATGAACCGGGAACCCCTGCCTTCTATCAGGTGGAGGAGCCCGGGGTGGTGCGCCTTGTTCCCTGTCCGCGCGAAGATGAATCCGGAGTTCTGCGCACCGTGAACGTGCTGGCTCCGCATGTGCTTGCCCGCAACTGTCCGAAGTTTCTCCTTGATTCCCATGGCGCGATCATCGCCGCCGGGGCAAGGCACAAACTTTTCATGGTTCCCAATGAGGAATGGACCGATCCGGCCCGGGCGAATGTGGCTCTCGCTGAATTCAACGAAGGCATGGCCGGGATCCGGATCAGGGAGATGCGCGGGGGAACCGGGGCACGTCTTGAAATGAACAGCCCATCATTTTTCTAAGGAGTAAGTCATGGATACCTGCAAATCTGTCTTTCTCAAGAACAGGCTGGCCGCTCATGTTCTCAAGAATGTGGCCTATCAGCCGCCGGCCTCGGTGTGGATGGGCCTGTTCAGTGCCGGAATCATCGAAACAGATTCCGAAGCGATCAAGACCCAGAAGAACGGTGCGGTTATGGCCGCGCTGCGTATCGGTGAGCTGTCCGCTGCAAACGAGCTGCCGGGTTCGTCAAACTATGTGCGCCAGCTGGTTAACTTCGGGGCCGAACCGGTGAACGGCCGGCTGCTAAATACCGACGAGATCCGCTTTCCCCAGTTCACTTCGGATGTGGGGCTGGTCACGCACTGGGCGGTCCTGGATGCGCAGAGCGGGGGCAATGTCCTGTACTTCGGGCCGCTGGAGCTGGCCCGCCTGGTCTACATGGGTGACACCTTCCATGTGCGCCTTGAAACTCTCGCCATCGAGGACGGTTAGCCGTGATCAGGTCCGCATGCATCGGAGGCTGTTCCGTTGCCGAGTTCTCGCTTGGCGGCGGTTACTGCCATTTTGAGGCCGCAGGTGCTGCCGAGGCGAAAAGCTGTTCCTCTTCCGTCCTGCGCGGGAATCTGGATCTGTGGGATCAGGGGGAGTGTGCAGGCTGTTCGTCAGTAGCGATTCAGACAATCCATACCCTGTGCAAGATAGGGAATATCGCTTCCGCAAGTTCCGCAGCCTGCATCCCGCTGGTCAAGCGACAGGGAATCGGTCCGGCCATCACTTTCAAGGGGGAAAATTCATGATCATTCTTAAAAATCTGGCGGAAAGTTTCATTACTTCCGCCATTGATGCCGCCGCCACGCAGGTGACTGTTCCGGCGGATCATGCCGGAAATTTTCCGTCCCTGCTTGCCGGGGACAACTTCCGCTGTGCGCTGGTCAACCCGGCAACCGAGGCGGTTGAGTTTATCAACGTCACCGCCAGAAACGGCAACGTGCTGACCATTACCCGAGGTGAAGAGGGCACTGCCGCACTTCCTTTTCCCGTGGAAAGCCGCATTCATCTGCGCATGACTGCCCGGACCTGGGAGGAAATGGCCGGTGAGTGCTGGATGCGTCCCAAGAATGCTGCCGGCGAGGTGGTGCTGCCTCAGTTCCTCAGTTCCGCAAGTTTCACTCTTGCCGGTGATTTCACGTCCTTTTTCGTGCCCAACCGTGCGGTAAAGGCATACCCCAACCGGTCGGTCGGCTTTGTTGAATCCGCCGTCTTTGCGGACGGTCTGACCACGGTATCCGTGATCGAAATGACCGTTCCGGCGGATCTCACACATGTGGAAGCCGGTCTTGATCCTGACGCTGTTGCGAAGCGTACCCTCTCCAGCGAGGAACTGCTGGGCTACATGACTCCGGTTCCAGTGCTGGAAATGGAAGCCCTTGAAGTTGATGGAGGTACGCTGGTCAGCGGGACAATCAGGCATCCTGAAGTCGGGAAAACCTACCCAGATTCAACTGAATTCCATTTCAACCTGCCTGACGGGGTCACGGATTTTTCCCGTACAGGGCAGTCCTTTCAGTTGCGTGTGCCGCAGGTGATCGAGCTTGAGTCACCCAAGAACGTGGGCCCCATCACCTGCAGGGCCGCACAGATGTCTTTCATCCTCTCCGATCCGTCAAATGCGGTGAATCTGTCAGTGCGTTATGTGGCCGTGCAGGCCGGCGTGACTCTGGTCTACGCGGATTCGTCGGCAGGCTGGCCCGGTGCGGATGTGACTGCTGACGGCGCACAGCTCCCGGCCACAACAACGGGGCTGAACAACCCCAGTGGAAAGAGCCTTGTCAGCGGAACCCCTGAAGTCGAGATTCACGGAAGTGAGCTGTCCGTGCTTGCCGGGACAACAGCCAGTACCCTCAAGCTGGGTGGGGTCGTGGCGCAGGGGGATGTGTTGGTTACGGATTTAGGGGAGACGGTTGTGCAGTCGATTGAACATTCTCCCGCTCAGGAAATCGAAACAGTAAGTCATACCGCTGGGACATCGCCGTACACCTGTGCCAATTATATGGGCATTAAGTACACGGCGACAAAAGCCTCTTTCAAATCAATCTCGTTCCAGGGCGATGCGATGCAGGGGGCGTTTGTAACTCTGGGGGCTCAGATTTGGAATGAAGATCAGACAGTACAGATTGCCGGAAACGGGGCCACTGTAAACCGAAGTTCTGCAGGGTGGGTAACTCTTGATTTTGCTGAAAACATAGTGACTCCAGGAACTACCTATTGGTTGATCATGGAATTTACTGAACACGATGCTGCAAAGTATTGGAACATGGTCAACGGCGGAGATGCCGCGGCTGTACTCAGCTCTGCCAGAGGTGCAGCTGTGCCTCTGTCTGAAACAATGGGTGCAGATTGGAATGTAAAGGTGGTTGAGGCTGATGCTGCACACAATACGGTCTCCATTTTTCCGGCCCTTGCAGGTGCCCCAACCAAGGTGTTTAAGAAAGCTGATGTTTCTTTGAAACTCGGTGCAGGTGCAGCCGGGGAATATCTCGGGCCGGAGGTTGTTTTGACTTGGGGGGCTGGGGCCACCGTATCCGATCTCGTGTTTACCTCCTCTAATTCTATTAAGGACAAGATGTACACAGCCGGAGGGCTGCACAACAACCTCATGGTTGCCGGACAGGACGCAGCGGTTTCAGGTGTTTCTGAATCCATTAATTCCGAGGCATCTACTCCATTGTCAGCTCTTGCCACTAACTGGCTTGGTTCCTCTGATACGGTCGGTGGCGGCGTGACAGTTACAGGTGACGATGTCAACCTGACTGCCTGTTCTGTGCTGGATCACATTCTTTCCGGACCGTTTGAACTTGCTTTCAAGGTACAGTCGCTTGGGGCCTCTTCGTGCTTTGGATTGCTTCCGTCCGACCATGTTCATACCGGTAGTGAAAACTATCTGTTTGGAGTTGCCGATGCAGATTGGGCAACAACTGTGTTTGGCTTTTATGCTTACGCTGGAAACTATGCATACCCTAAGCAGGGCGGCACTGAGGCTGCCGGCGCGTATACTGATACTTCTACTGTGTTTAAGTTCAAACGCCTGGCAGATGGAACATGTCAGTTTATTGTTGATAATGTAGTTAAAGCTGCCAGAGTTTTTTCCGGTGAAGTTAAATTCTGGGCTTCAGCGCACTTCCCTGCTGATCCGACACTGGAAATTGTAGACTTCTCCGCTAATTCTGTATTGCCCACCGTTTACACCACTACCGCAACCCTCATCACCCCGCTGGCACAGGCTCCGACCGGAGCCGAAACCGTGGTCATTCCAGACCGCTGCGTCAATCCTTCCGCTATCGCTTCCTGTGTGATTTCAGGATCAGCCCTGAAATATACCGGAACCAAGGTGGCATTTGCCGATCCGGCTGTTAAGCGGCTGGCTCTGAAAGTCTCCGGGGATGCCTCCCTGCGTGCCAAAGCAGCCAAGATTTACACCGAGGAGGGTGCCTAGATGAAGGTTCGTAAAGTCGTCGATCTCCCGGGCGGTGCCGCGATTACCGAGGTTGTCGCCGCACGTCCGGCAGCTGAGTTCGATCTTGATAAGGTCAGCGAGGAATCACAGGCGGCACTTCGCAATGCCGTGACCGTTGAGGAGTTCAAGCGCGCATTTCTGGTTGTGCAATGGGGCCGGGATGCAGCGGATAAGATCCTCGGTCCGGAAGGCTGACCATGTTTGAAGTGAACGTGTTTTCAGGCATGAAGCCGGCCCTTGCCCTGCATCTTCTGGAAGCGGGGCAGGCGGCCACGGCCGTCAACTGCCTGCTGGAATCCGGTGAACTGAGGCCTCTCGGCGGGCTGCTAAAGGTCGCGGCTGTTCCGGGCCGGGCACTGTCCGTGTTCTGTTACCGTGGTCAGTGGCTCCGCTGGGATCAGCGGGTGATTCTGCGCGAAGGACCTGTTGCCGGCGATTACCGCGAACGTGTTTACGGTACAGATGGACAGGGGGCCTTTATCTTCTGCTCGGATGATCCGGTTGAGCGGAACAGCCTTGTTAACCGTTACGCGCTGGGCATGCCTGCTCCGGCTACTGCTCCGCAAGTCACAGTATCGGGAACCGCTGAAGCTGGGGCGGACATTATTTCCCGGGTATACGTCTACACCCTTGTTTCGGATCTGGGAGAAGAAGGCCCGCCGTCTCCGCCTTCAGCCGTTGTGGATGTACAGGCGGGGCAGTCCGTTTCTGTTGCATCGCTTTGCGCAGCGGCTGAAGGTTTCCGGCCGGTCAGCCTGATCCGGATCTACCGCACTGTGACAGGAACTCAATCCAGCGAGTTCCAGTTCGTGGCCGAGGTTGCTGCGGCTGTGAGTTCGTTTACGGATACGGCCGCTGATCCGGAAGTCGGCGAGGTCCTGCCTTCCCGGTACTGGACTCCCGCGCCGGAAGGTCTTTGCGGGCTTACTCCGCTTCCGGGCAACATGTTCGCCGGTTTCAAGGGTAACGAGATCTTTCTCTCCGAACCGGGTTTTCCTCATGCATGGCCGGACGGTTACGCCATGTCCGTTCCCCACAGGGTTGTGGCCATGGAATCCACCGGCAATACCCTTGTGGTCATGACTGCGGCCAATGTCCACACCATTACCGTTGATGACCCTTCTCTTGCTGTCCCGTCCAGGCTGGACGGGTATCTTCCCTGTGTGTCCGCTTCCGGTGCGGTTGCGTCTCCATTGGGAGTGATGTTCCCCAGCCTGGACGGTTTGTATCTGGTTGCTCCGGGATCCGCGCCGGTGAACCTTACTGCCGGGATCTTCACGGAAAAGGACTGGCGGCAGCTCCGTCCGGAGTCGTTCAACGCCGTGTGGCATGCCGGGCGGTACATCTGCTTCCATGAACCGGGAGCCGGTTTTTCCTTTGATCCAGTTTCAAAGCTGCTCGTTAAGCTTGGCTTTCACTGCACCGCGCTGGCTGTTGAGCCGGAAGGCCGCGTCCTGCATGGCGCGTATCCCTTTGGCAATGAAACCGTGATCAGTCGTTGGGACGGCTCTGATTTCTCCCTGCGCTGTGAATGGCAGTCCGGTGAATTCCGCACCCGTGAACCGCTGAACATGGAGGCCGCCCTGGTTGCGGCTGATTATTCAAATGCCCCGGACGATTCAATTCTTAAAGTTAAACGTGACCTTTTCTGTGTGGGGACAGACTCGGCCGGTTCAGGGGCTTTTGGTGGAGATTCGCGAAGTTTTTACAGGGTGCAGCGTAAGGGGCAGGTTCAGTTCACCCTCAAGGCGGACGGCAGGGAAATCTATTCCGGCAGGGTGCGGTCATCAGATCCGTTCATCCTGCCGGCAGGATACCTCGCCAGCCGGTTTCAGGTGGGTGTTGTGTCGGACATCCCTGTTTCAAGGATCGCCCTGGCTGCATCTATGGGAGAACTCCTATGAAGCCCATGCTTCCCGAAGTGCGGGAAAACAGTGTGCTGCATTTCCTGCGGCAGCTGCGGACGGTTCTCCTTGGTTTCATCTATGGGATTCCGGATCCCATGCAGCGGGGCGCAACTTTCAATGATCTGGTTGAACTTGGGCTTGTCGATGCGGACAAGGCCCGAAAACAGGCGGTGAAACGATGAGTTTTGAAATGGTTCCCTATGTCGAGTGGGATGGGGTGCGGTCTTTTCCTGACAGCTACATCAGGACGCTTTTTGAGCGAATGGTGGTTGAGCGTAAAGCCGATACTGTTTTGTACGACGAGCAGACCCACGATCCGGATAAATTTGTTCAGTTGCTTAAGAATTCGGTGAGCTGGCTGGTTGTGCAGGATGAAATTGTTGTGGGGTTGGTCTGGCTGAATCACCACGAAGGTCGATTTGCCCGAATGCACTGGGTGGTGTTTGAAGCTTGTCCGCGTCGTCAGGTCTTTGAGATGGGCCGTTTTGTTAACAGGAACATTCTGAATATGAAGGATAAGGACGGCGGGTATGTATATGACATGCTGTTGGGCTTTGTGCCGATCAGAAACGGGGTTGCCATCAAGTATGTGGAGAAATGCGGAGGGAAAATCTGCGGGGAGATTCCATATGGAGCATGGATAGCCTGCAGGGGGAGAAGTGAACCTGTAGCTCTGATCTGTCTGACGAGGGAGTTGCTGAATGAAAGTCTACACTAAGATCGTTATCGATTTCTCTTCCGGTAAGGTCGAGCATGCAGAATCTTATGAGTATCATGGTCCGGTTGCCCTTTGCGGAGGCAGCAGTGGAGGTGGCGGAGGTGATTCCATTGACAAGGAGTACAACGCCCGCATGGCTACTATTTATGAGGCCCAGCAGGCAATGTCCGAGGAATCAATGGATTTCTGGCGTTCGGATTATAAACCGATGGAAAGGGAGCAGATCGCCGCTAATCGAGAGCTCATCCCTTACCAGAAAGATCTGGCCAAAGATCAGATAACTGCTCAGAGAGAACTTCTTCCGCTTCAGACTGAGACAAGCAGGAAGCAGCTCGGTGCAGCTCAGACATTTATCGACACTGCCGTTAAAGGCGTTGATGTGGATTCACGTGTCTCACAGGCTGAATCTGATGTGAAACATAGTTTCGGTATGGCTTCATCAAGTTCGAAGCGTGATTTTTCAAGAGCCGGTCTGAACACCAATTCCGGGCGTTACGGAATGTTGATGAAGGATTTGAACCTGTCACAGGCGCAGGCTGTAGCCGGAGCCAGAACCATGGCTCGCCGGACTGCTGAGGAAGATAATCTGAACCGTCTCAAGGCCGCAGCTTCATATGGAATGGCCTAAGGAGGATAGTATGGATTTTGGCATGTATAAGGTTGAAAACCCGGCTGATAAGGCAATGTCAGGTATGCAGAGTGCTGCAAGTACGGCGTCTCATATGCAACGGGCTGTTCCTCGTCCGGAAAAGCCTGGCAAAACGGCAGGAGGGGCACTTGGCGGGGCCATGGGCGGTGCAGCAACCGGAGCGGCAGTCGGGTCCGTAGTTCCGGGGTTGGGCACAGCGGTTGGTGCTGTTGGCGGAGCAGTCGTTGGGGCTGCAGCATATCTGCTTTCATAGGGGGAATTATGCCTGATGCACATGGTCGTTTCACGATGGAGGATGGGCTTGGTTTTGCCAGCGTTATACAGGGCTTTCAAAGCGAGTTGAGGGATAAGCAGCGTCATGCTGCTGTCATGGAGGAACATGAGTTCAAAATGGCAGAGCTTCGCAGGCAGAAAGATGAAAACGCAAAGCTTAGAGAATTGGAAGATAAATACACAGTATTGCTGAATCAGGGAAAGGATCTTCCTGAACCTGTCGATGCTGTGGAGAGTGCTGCTTTTGCAAAGGCAAGTGAGTCATGGGCTAATACGGCTCAAGGCAAGCAGAAGATTGGGGCTGCTCGTAATTCAGTTTTATTGGATGTTTACAACAATAAGGTCCGGCCTAATGCCATGAAAGCCAGGGAAAGAGTCAGTGCCGGAGATATGAAAGGTGCCAGGCCGT
Source organism: Maridesulfovibrio sp. FT414 (assembly GCF_050916235.1). Classification (GTDB taxonomy): domain Bacteria; phylum Desulfobacterota; class Desulfovibrionia; order Desulfovibrionales; family Desulfovibrionaceae; genus Maridesulfovibrio. Next base: position 4,212,048 of record NZ_CP104854.1, on the reverse strand, counting down.
TTATTGAAGCTGCTTCCAAGGAGACTCCGATTCCTTACAGGCATGTCTGGGATGAAGGAAGTGGGTTTTATATCGAAAAGTTTCGCAGTGATGCAACCGGAGAGTGGGAAGACAATCGTCATGTCACTGAAGAGGAAGCAGTGCAGGCTTTGAATCAGATCATAAGCGGGGATCAGGTAACAGGAGCAGGCAGGTACGAAAACCCTATCTTTATGAAACTTGGTCAGATGGCCAGTGAAGCGACAGTGCAAAGTAATCGCGAGAAATGGCAGGACAAGGATAAGTGGACCAATATGAAGGACTCAAAGGGGAATTCTTTTCAGATTGTCCCGGCCAACAGTCCGTTGGATTACGAAAGTCCGACCATGTACATGCTGTATGATAAAGATGGCAAACGAGTATTTAACAGACCTAAACGATTTAAGGATAAATATTCAAGCACTCCTGTTGTGTCTCTGCATGAGGGCAACTTTTCAATGCATGAATTACGCTCCCTCGGATTGGCTCAGGAAGATCTGAAACGTGCAAAAGATGTTGCCGACATCGACCATACAAGGGCCCAGACCGGGAAGGTCTACGCGGATACGGATAAATCCCGGGCTGAAACCGTCAAAACATACGCGGATACCGACAAGTCAGTTGCATCCACCCAAAAGACTCAGGCCGAGACAGAACAGCTGCAGGCTAAGACCGCCGGGTTGCCTGCCGAACAGGCCCGGGAAAAGCTCGGGGATATGCGCAAGGCCCTGGGCGATGCTCTCAAGCCGTTCCACCAGAAGGGTATAACCATGATCAATTCTGAAACCGGCGAACTCACCAATGAAGGCAATAACGCATTCAATGACGCCGCGACATTTCTTGAAAATTATCGTGCCGGCAAGTGGAAGCCTCAGAATGAAGCGGACAGGGTTAAACTCCAGTCTGCACAACAGGCGGTCGGGATTTATCAGGAAATTCTTAAGAGCGGCCAGTCGCATGTTCCTTCCGAGACTCCGGAACAACGTAAGCAGGTGGATGAGCTCAAGCAGCTCATCAAACAGTACGGAAAGGATGGAGCTATGAGAATCCTGAACAGGCGGGCTGAAATAAGGACAAGATCACTTCCTTCAGGGATCAGGGATAACGGATACGGGGGCTGATTTATGGATATGAATGCTCTGTTTGATCAGGCTGTCAGGGAACTGGAAGAGGAAAACAGAATTCAGAACGTACCGGGTTCTCCTTCTCAGGGGAATCCGGTTTTATCGTCCGGGCCGATAGTGCCGACTGATACGGCTGCACCTGAACCCAAAGGGTTCGGCATGGCTTTGCTGGATTCCGCTGTAGATTCAACCGTGGGCATGTACCGCGGACTTGCTTCTGGATCTTCCGGGTTGGGTGAGTCTTTCGGTGCCGGACTGCAGTGGCTTGGTAACCGGGTAGACAGCAATTCTGTTTCCGATGCAGGCAAGGCCATTGCCGATTATTACAGGCCCTTGCGTGAATCTTATGCTCTACCTGCGGATTTGCAGGGCAATGTCATGGATAACCCTGGGCTGCTTGCCCGTGGCGATTGGTGGACCTACCAGATCGGCAATATGGCCCCTTCTCTGGGGGCTGCCATGCTTCCCGGGGTGGCTGTGGGTAAAATAGTGCAAGTGGGTGGCATGGCCATACAGCTGACTCCAAAGGTCCTTGAACGTGCTGCCCGTATAGGTCAGGCCCTGGGCGCGGGAGCCGGGGGCGGAGCACTGGAAGGAACAAGCACATACCGTGAAGTCCTCGATGCCGGAGGTACGGAAAAGGAAGCTGCCCGGGCCGGGGAGTTCATGGCTCTGGCCAGTGCCGGCCTGAATGCGCTTTCCTTTGGTCAGATGTTTTCCAAGGTCGGTCAGGGAATCGCAGCCAAGACAACCAAACATATCGGTTCCGGTGTTGTGGAAGGATTGAGCGAATGGGCGGAAGAACCGGCCGAATCCCTTTCCAAGGATCTCGCCCACTACATTGAAACCGGGGAAATGAAGCCCGGAGTATGGAAGCGGGTCAAGGAAGCAGCACGAGAAGGTGTTAACGTAATCGGTCCTGCAGCCCTGACCGGTGTGGGCGGTTCGGTTATGTCCGGTCCTGCTGGGCTGTCCGGCGAGAAGGAGGTTTCCGACCAGCGGGTAATTGAACAGGTCCGGCAGATGAAAGACGGCCAGGCCGTGGATCTTCTGGAAATGAGCAAGGACGCCGAGACGTCAGAGCGTCATGGCGGTATGACGTCAAACCGTCAGAATGATCCGGTACGTGATCCAGTAGATGTACGTTCCCCTCTGGTGAAAATGCGCGAGTTCTACGCCAGGCAGGAGCAGGAGGCCGGGAGGGAAACAGATCATCCCGGTTTCGGGATGCAGGGATTCATTGATTCACAGTTTGAAAGACCTGCAGGGCTGTCCGATCTCAAGGCGGATATTCAGGAACGTTACAGGTTCAGGCCGGAGCCGCGGCTTGAGGAACGTATAGAACGCGAAATGGCCATGCGGGACGGCTGGAACCCTGCACCGTTTGACGGGGCTGCTTCCTTGTCACCTTCTCAGCAGCCGCGAGTCTCTACTCCATTTGAGCCGGTCGATCTGCTGCTTAACCGTGCGCCGAAAGTCACACCCGCATTTGAGGGTGGAATGCCCGGTTTCGGGGATCAGTATCGTGAAAACAGGTTTCGTGAGGCCTCCGGCATGTTCGGCATGGCAGTGCCTGAAGTGGTGGCAGGTACACCTGCTGAAGCGGATCTTGATCAGCTCTGGAAGATGCGCGAAGGATTACGCAGACCTGCTCCCAGGCCCGCAGAGGCAGTTGTTGCGCAGCCGGTAGACCAGGTCCCGTTTGCTGGCCCTGATCTGTTTCGCCAGACAGATCCGGAAGTTCAGGCTCATCCTGATTCTGATCAGTCTGCAGACGAAACGTCCGAGTTCAACCGGCAATGGGACCGGAATCTTGAACTGGCCTGGCAGATGGCAGTCAAAGAGACGGAGGAGGAAAGCGGCCGGGCTGTGGGCGAACTTGAGACTGCCCCGGTGCCGGATGAGTCCGCGCCCTTGGCAGGACCTGAACCCGTTGCGGAATCCGGAGCGGATATTGCGTCTGAAAGCGTCATGCCGTCAGAGCGTTTTGACGGTACGCCGTCAAACCGTCAGGTCGAACCGTCGGTGGATCTGTTTGATGTGGCCGTGCGTGAGCTGGAACAAGAAGGGATTTTTGATAAATCTCTGGAGAAAGTCCGGGGCAAAGAAACCACTCTTGAACACACTGATGGCCAGGACAGGGTCCGTTATGAATTCATGGAGTTGGAAAATGTAGTGCCTTCCCATGATGTATTGAAGAATTTCATCAGACATCCATCATATCCTCAGGAAGCACAGGAACGCCCTTACCATTCTGATTCAGGTGAACAGCAGAAGGTTAAGCGGCATGCCTCTCCGCTCAAGCCCCAGCATTTCGTCAACGACAATCCTACTGCCATGAGCGGGCCCCCGGTAGTCACTGCCGAAGGAATTACACTCGGAGGAAATTCACGGATTATGTCGCTGGCTCTTGCTTATGAAGATCATGCGGATGAAGCGCAGCGGTATCGGAACGTGTTGCGGCGAAAGGCCAGACAGTTCGGCCTTGATCCGGAGGATCTGGCGGACATGAAAAAGCCGGTTCTTGTCCGGGTTCTGCAGGATGAGGTCAAGGATCTCTCCAGGGCTTCCAGAATCTACAATCAGGACTTTACACAGGGTCTTGATCCCAAAGCCGAGGCTGTTTCCAGAGGGCGGATGTTGTCGGCGGATTCAAGTGCTCTGCTGGCAAAGGAATTGGAATCTTATGACACCTTGAGACAATTTCTGGATTCAGCTCGATCAGCTAATTTTCTGTCTTCTCTGAAGTCTGACGGTGTTCTAGAGGAAACTCAGTTAGCCAAATTTACCAACAAGGAAAATGGATTACTCAACAGTGACGGGAAGAATTTTGTCGAGTCTATTCTGCGTGGGTTGATTGTAGATAGTTATGACGTTCTCGATATGGCTCCGCCTTTCGCTGTGGCCAAGTTGGACAAGGCTCTGCCGGCATTGCTCCAGGTGAACAACAGAGGACCGGAGTGGAGTCTGAATACACCTGTCCGTGATGCACTTCGTATTGTCGGCAAAGCCAGAAGTGAATCAATTCCTGTTCGACAGTTTCTCAATCAGGGACAACTGGTTGAGACTGTTGCGGGGCTCAATGATAAAAAGACGCGGGTTCTTGCCGAGGCTTTCGGGGCGAAGGTCGGAGAAGGGATCAATGCTATAAAGTTTAAGGCAGCTTGTGAGGAGTACGCAAAGCTTGCCGGTCTGTCTTCACCAGGTCAAGGACTCCTTCCCGGGTTGTCCATACCAGGATCAGAGGAAAGTTTTGACAATGCTTTTATTGAAAGTATAAAAGGAAGCAAGGAGTATTCGAGATATGTATCAGGTGCCTCAAGCAATTTGGAATCAGATAGCCCAGAGTCAGGAACTGCTGACCAAGTGGGCGAATTGCCTGTTTCCGGCAGATCCGGAAGTCGTGGATCTGGTGATACAGGACGTGGAGAACAATCTGGACAGGCAGGGGTATTCGAGCAAGGCGATAACCTCCTACATTCAGGTAGTCCCGCTTCTGGTGGAACGGGAAGCAATAACGGCGTATCTGGAACAGACAGGGCGGATGGAACTGCGCAACGCACTTCCGGAAGTTCTGAATCTGGACGAAGCAGTGGAGCTGATGACTCTGGAGAACTGGCTGACTCCGGAGCAGCAGAAAGAACTTCGGGATCTTTATCCGCACGATCCGACAGGTCTTCCGGAGATCTGGTCGGAAGCAATCGAGAAGCATCTCAAGATAGATTACTTTCGTTAGCAGACAAAGTCCGTCTCCAGAAGGAGGCGGACTCTTCCATTCCGGCCAGGCCCGGAGATCTTGAAAATATCCGCAAAACACTTCCTGTCCTGTTTCCTGAACAGCAGGAAGATGTTCTCAAGGCTGAACAGCGTTTCGTCAATACTGAAGACGATACCAGCCGTGGAATCCTTTTTACCAACGGAACAGGGACCGGAAAGACTTATACCGGCCTCGGGGTTATCAAACGTTTTGTCCGGCAGGGCAAGACCGAGATCGCCATTGTTGTTCCCACGGACAAGAAGGCCCGAGACTGGAGCGAGGACGGCCGTAATCTGCATCTCGACATCACCCAGCTTGAAGGAATCAGTGACGCCGGCAAAGGCATCATCGTCACAACTTACGCCAACTTCGGGCAGAACGAAGCCCTTTCAAGTCGCGATTTTGACCTGCTTGTCTTTGATGAATCTCACAAGATCTGTGAAAACGCCCAGGGCAGCGAAACCCATGCCTGGCAGATGATGAACCGTCTGGCCGGCCCGTTCGACCTGATCAACAGCGCGAAGCGGGCCTATCAGGATGAGATCCTGAAGGAAGCGAAGAAGCATAAGGATTTTGTGCTTACCGATAAGAACGCTGAAGCTCCCTGGATCATCGCCGACAAGTACATCCCGGAATCCTTGATGCAGCGGATCAGGGACAAGGCCGGGCGTATTATGGAAACAAACGTTGTTTTCCTTTCCGCCTCTCCGTTCGCATACGACAAGACCGTCCGTTATGCTGACGGATTCCTTTTTGACAGCGGAACCGGAAAAGACGCTGACGGCTTCAGATCCTACAACACCGGCTCCAACTGGGATCAGTTCATGATGAGCAAGTTCGGCTACCGGATGCGCTACAACAGGCTGACAGTTCCGGAGTCCGGAGTTGATTCTGCCCTTATGGAAAGGGAGTTCAACGAATGGCTGAAAAAGAAGGGAGCCCTTTCCGGTCGCAGCCTGAAGCTTGAACAGGATTATTCCCGCCAGTTCGTAGATGTTCCGGCAGATCTGGGAGAAAAGATTCAGGCCGGGATTGAATCCATGTGGGACAGGGACAGATACCCCGACCTCTCCACAGTGGTTCACAAGGCTTTTGACTACCATTACACCACCAGCCTGCTCGAGGCCCTGAAGGCCCGCAGTGCTGTTGATCGCGTTCAGGCGCACCTTGATCTCGGCCGCAAGGTGGTGGTTTTTCATTCCAGGAACAAGGGCATGCCCGGACATCCGTTCGACAGTGCCCGCTTTGCCAAGGTTTGCAGTGGAGACAGCAAGGCCATGGATCAGTTCCGGCGGTGGGCGGCAGAAAATCCGGTCTACGTCAGGATGGACATCCGGGCCCTGCAGAATGTCCGTGATGAGATGCAAAGGCATTTCAAAGGGCGGGCGGTCTTCTTTTCCGGGATGGAATCCAAAAAGGAACGGGTCGATGCCGTCAATGCGTTCAATGATGATTCCAGCGGTATTGATGTCATTGTCGTGCAGAAGGATGCGGGCAAGGAAGGCATTTCCCTGCATGATAAAATGGGGGAGAAGCAGCGGGCTCTTGTGTCCCTGTATTTGCCGACAAAGCCCACGGACGCCATACAGACCGAAGGGCGGATCTACCGGCTGGGCCTGAAGTCCGATGCCGTTATCGAGTACCTGAAAACCGGTCTTTCCTTTGAGTCCCGCGCTTTCGGTCAGAAAATATCGGAACGAGCCGGCGCGGCTGAGAACCTGGCCATGGGCAACCTTGCCCGGGATCTGCGTACCGCTTTCAGGGATGGCTATCTCGATTCCACCTCAAGTGCCCCCAGCCTTGAGCAGGGACGCGGGGGCAAGGAAGCTGATTCCTTTGTGGAGAAGGCTTCTCCTTTTGAGCAGGCAAAATCGCATTACTATTCCCAGCAGAAAAGAACCTCGCGCAACAAGGCCCGGGAAGGCACTGACTACTTTGCCACGCCTGAGCCTCTGGGCTTCAAGATGGTCGAGTGGCTTGGACTCCGGCCCGGGGAATCCGTTCTCGAACCTTCCGCAGGGCATGGGGCCATTGCCCGTTATTTCCCCGACTCTGCTGAAATTACCACCGTCGAGCCCTCTGACGAGCTGTTTTCTAAAATGTCGGTCATCTGTGACGGCCGCAAGATCAATGACCGATTTGAAAATCTCTCGCCGGTCAACAAATATGACGGCATTGCCATGAACCCTCCTTTCGGATCCGGAGGGAAAACCGCGGTCGATCATCTGGCCAAGGCCTTCAATCATCTGCGTGAAGGGGGCAGGGTTGTCTGCATTCTTCCGGAAGGTCCGGCCGCTGACCGCAAGTTTGATAATTGGTACGAATCCAAAGAAGCGGAACAGGCCCATAAGGTTGCCGAGTTCGGTCTGCCTGCGGCGACTTTCGGTCGTGCCGGCACTAAGGTCAAAACCAGAATTGTGGTTATTGATAAGCTCGGCAAGGGAGTTGATGGCGTTCAGTCCAGGTCTCGCACTGACTTCGACGCTGACACGGTTGAAGAATTATTCGAGCATATTGAAAGTGTAGGCGTTCCGGACAGGATTGAAAAAACTGTGGATCACGAGGCCCTTTTGAAAGAAGCCGGCCTCGAACTCAATAAGGTTTCCAATTCCAAGGGCGAGTTCTGGATCGTCACCGGCGATACATACACAAGCAAGGAGGCCCTGAAGGAAGCCGGCGCACGCTGGAACCGCACTGAAAAGGGCTGGGCTTTCTATCAGGATGAAAGCCCTCTGCAGACTATTGCCGAACAACTGGATAGACTTCCGGCCTCGCTCGGTGGTATGAGTGTGGAACCAGTTGACCGGAGAACTTATGAAAATCCTCGAAGAACAAAAAGAACAGACCGCCTTCAGAAAGGACTTGAAAAACAGCTCAGAAGAACCTTTCCCGAGGGATGCATCTACGAAGTCGACCCGATTGTTGAATCCTTCGGGGGCGAAGGTGTGTCTGGGACCGAACTGGAAGCCGGGAGATCGTCCGATGCTGGTTCATCTGGATTGGGAAGTGGAAGAGAGAGAACGGGAAGCCCGGTCCGCCAGAGAGAGGCGGGAAGCAGTCGAAGCCTGTCAGGTGAAGCAGCGGCAGTTCAATCCGGAGAATTTGATGGGCATGGAAGAGACTCAGAGACTCCGCGAAGAATTCCTGAAGGCCTGCCCGGACAGCTCTCAAGAATAGCTGCCGTATTTGGAAAAGACATTGCCTACGTTGCTTCTGATGAAAGCATACTCCATGGTGACGGCTATGCTCCACGGTGGAGTGACACAATCTTTTTCCGTCCTGATGCCAACACCCCTCATTTACTTATTCTCGGCCATGAGATCCTGCACAATCTAAGGAAGGATGCCCCGGCCCTTTATCGAAAGTTTTTCCTGACTGCACAGCTTCAGCGTAAGGGCGGTTCATGGTCGGAATACCATGACGAAATGAATGCCCGGGTAAAAGCGGCAGGCGAGAAAGGGATGACTCCGGATCAGTCCTATGAAGAGCTTCTTGCCGATTTTACCGGTGAGCAGTTCATGGACCCAGCTTTCTGGAAAGAGCTTGCCAGAGAAGAGCCCGGCCTGTTTCAGCGTGTAGCGGACAGAATCAGGAAGATCCTCGATCGCGTGTTGGGCGTCTTTAAAAAAGAAGAAAACAGCAGTCGATACTTCCGGGATATCCAGAAGGTGCGCGAAGCACTGGTGGGAACTCTTGCCGAATATTCCAGACAGCAGAACGCCAAAGCGTCAAGCCGTCATGACGTCAAAACGTCAAAGCGCGATGACGGTATCCACTTCTCCAAAACATCCAATCCACGTAACCGGACATCCACAAGGAGCGTGCGCGGGGCCGTGCAGGACCTGCAGGCCCGGGCCGAGAATGCGCTCCCGCTTGAAGTTGTTGCCGTGTTCGAGGATCTTCCGGAACATATCCGCAAAGCTTTCAAGGCTCAGGGCGGTGGCTATTGCGAGGCGTGCAATGATCCGCAGACCGGAAAGGTCTGGCTGGTGGCCGAGAATATCGCTTCGCGCAAACGTGCTGTTGAACTCTGGCTGCATGAGCAGGGAGCGCACCACGGCCTGCGCGGTCTGATGGGTGACAGGGATTACGCTTCCCTTCTGCGCAAGGTTTACCGTTCTGCACAGAGGGAGGCCGGGTACAGGGACGTTGTCGCGGATTACGGGCTGGATCTTTCCGAACAGGAACACCGGGATCTGGCTGCCCATGAATATCTCGCCAGGCTGGCCGAGAAGGTGCGCCTTGATGAGATCCTGACTCCCAGAGAGAAAAACATCTGGCGCAAGGTTGTTGATGCCGTTCTGAACTGGCTGGCGCGGATCCGCGTCCGCCTGCCCGGTTCGCTGACCCGTGCGGAGATAAGCCGGATCGTTTCTGATGCCGTGTTCTGGACCGTGCAGGGCGAAAGCGTAGCGGATTACAAGTCTGGTGAAACAGCTCCTTCCTATTCAAGGTCAAATCCGGATCTGAAGTCGGCCATGTCCAAGATCGGCCCTGCAGGAGAAACGAGGACTGCTCTTTCCGAGAGATTCAGCCGCATACGTGAATTCATGCGTACTGAATTCAATCAGGGCATGTTCGACCGTTTCGCCTCGCTCAAGAAGCTCGACAAGGACGCGGGTATCAAGAGTGTCGAGGAGTCCGCTTATGTGGCCGCAAGAATGTCCACCTCTCACGCGGATCAGATTGCGGCTGTCATCGAGCACGGGGCTCCGATCTGGCGCGAGGGGGCCATGGACGTGGAAGGCGATGGCCTTGCAAAGATCTTCGAGCCGGTGGCGCATGAGCTGGATCGCTACACAGCGTGGCTGGTCGGCCTGCGTGCGCGTAAGCTGCTTGGCGAGGGCCGCGAAAATCTGTTTACCGCTGAGGAAATAGACGAGCTCTGCAACCTGAACAGGGGCCGCGAAGAACAGTATGAAGACGTGCGTCAGAAGTACATTCAGTTCAAGACCAGTGTGCTCGATTTTGCCGAGAAGGCCGGGGTTGTGTCCGGTTCCGGCCGGCTGATCTGGGAACATGACGAATACATTCCGTTCTACCGCATAAATGATGATACTGCCGAGGTTAAGGCTCCGAGGGCCAGGAAGGGCATTGCCAGCCAGTATTCCGGAATCCGTCGGCTGCAGGGCGGTACTGCCAATCTGGGAGATCCGTTCGAGAACATTATCCGCAACTTTTCGCACCTCATCGATGCCTCGGTTAAAAACAACGCCATGGAGCTGGCTGTAACCAATGCCGAGAAAATGGGCGTGGCCGTTCCTGCGGATTTCAAGTGGCAGGCACTCAAGCTGAAGGGCGGGGCCCTGCGCAGCGCACTGGTCAAGGTGCTTGGTGATGATCAGGCCGTAGGGCCGCTCTCCGCCGCACAGCGCGATTCCCTGCAGACCGTGTTCAGGATGGTCAAGCCGGATGCCAAGGATGTGGTTCACGTCCTGCGGGACGGCAAGCCGGTTTACTACCATATCGGAGATCCGCTGCTGCTCCGGGCTTTGACTTCCGTGCATCTGCAGAGCTGGAACAACATGGCCATGAAGACGGCGCGTTTCTTCAAGCGGCTGCTGACTGCCGGCGTCACTTCCACACCCGACTTCATGCTCCGGAACATTGTGCGCGATACCGTGCATGCTTGGGGTGTTGACCGGACCGGGACTTTCAAGCCGCTCGTCGGGTCCTTCAAGGGCGCGATCAAGACCATGCGCAAGGATGAGGACACTGTCAGGATGATGGCTGCAGGCGCGGCATTCCATGGCGGTTATTCTTATGGCCATGATCCGGGGGCCGGCAAGCTGGTGGTGGAAAAGCTGATCAGGAAGCACGGCATTGACGAGGATTCAATCCTGGATACTCCCAAGAAGCTTGCCCGGCTCATGAAATACGGATGGGACCGCTGGCAGGACCTTGGCAGCTCATTCGAGAACGCTACCCGGGCGCGGCTGTATGAAAGGGTGAAGGCAAAGGGCGGAACCCATCTGGAAGCCGCATACGAGGCCAAGGACATCATGGATTATTCCATGGGAGGCGATTGGCCTGCAGTCCGGTTTCTGTGCGAGACTGTGCCGTTCTTCGGTGCGCGTATGACCGGCCTGCACCGTCTTGGACGGGGGGCTTATGAGAATCCGCAGAGCTTCATTGCCAAGGGAGCAATGGTCGCGCTGGCATCCGTCCTGCTCTACCTCAACAACCGGGACAGAGAGGAGTTCAAGGAGCTCGAGCACTGGGACCGGGACAATTATTATCATTTATTCATCGGGGATCAGCATTTCAGGATGCCCAAACCCTTCGAGATCGGGGCCATATTCGGGACTCTGCCGGAACGGCTGACCGAGTACGCAATTGATGGCCATGGGGATCTGTTTGCGGAACGGCTCCTGTTCATGCTCACCCAGACCTTCAACGTAGGCATGCCCCAGATTCTCTCCCCGGTCATTGAGCAGTGGGCGGACAAGTCTTTATTTACCGGCCGTTCCATTGTGCCCATGAGGCTGCAGCGGCTCCGGCCGGAAGCGCAGCGCGATCACCGCACCAGCGAAACGGCCGCGCTGATCGGCGAGAAAACCGGGACCAGCCCCAAGCGTATCGAGCATCTGGTTAACGGCTATTTCGGAACGCTGGGCGTGTACGTGCTGTCCATGTCGGACATTGTGACCCGCAGAATGGTTGATGCACCGGAAATGCCGTCAAGACGGCTTGACGACATGCCGCTGATCAAAAGTTTCTACCGCGATAAGCCGGCAAGGCACAGCCGCTATCTAACCGAGCTGTACGACATGGTTCATGAGGCCGACGAGCTGTATGCCACGGTAATGGCCTACGCCAGGGCCGGGAGTCCGGAAAAGGCCAAGGTGTTAATGGCGGATGAGGAGAACCGCAGGCTGCTGGCCAAGCGGCAGGGGCTTAACCAGCTACGGCAGGCTGTAGGGCAGATTGAAACGGCTATCAGGCAGGTCCATTTGTCACGGACTCTGAGGCCTGACCAGAAGCGGGAGCGGATTGATTTGCTTCTGGAAAGGCGGAATGCGGTTGTTAGGAAGGTGATGGGGGATTAGGTAATTGGTATTCTTGACGTGTGATGATAGTCGTTATATTTCAACTGCTCAATGATATGGTATTGTTAACCGTTGGAGCTGGCTCAGGAACCATCTTACAATTAAACATTGAGAACACCTAAAAATAAAATTTTATATGAACGTGAAGGATAGAAATGAGAGTGAGATTATTTAATAGTTTGAAATTAGCATTACTTATATGTTTTGTTGCAATGTTATATGGATGTGCAGCCAAGCAGAGTTTGCAGCAGGTTAAGATTAATAACGACTTTTCTCCCAGTGTTTATGCTGTTAGTCCAGAAGATAAGGCTACTTTTGCCAAACTGCAGCTTGAATATATGGCTGGGGATCGAGATTTCAAGTTTGATTGGTATGTGATTAAGAGTAATCCTGAAGCCGCCAAATATTTTCTTGATAAGGATATAGCCAGTAAAACTCGCCTGAAGCTAAATCATGCTCTTAGTATGCGGGCAATAGCTATGGAAACACTTCTGGAATCTGGTGATAATACATATTTTAATGAGTACTGGAAGTATGCAAATGATCCAAGTTCGCAGGTATCTTTCCATTATAGTTTAGATTTTATAACAAAAGTGGCAATGTATCATGCTGGTAAGGGCGACCCTGATTTTCAGCTCTTTATAACTAAGGCAATGGCTTTTAAAAATGAAAAAAATCTTGCTCGTGAATATTATATTGATTTTGTAGTAAATCCCAGATCAAAGGCTCAGCATAAAGTAGATCTGGCTCTTGAAGTTGGAAATCATTTTTTTGATAAAAAAGATTTTTCGAATGCTGCGCAGTGGTACAGTGCATGTATAAATGCATACTTAAACAATCAAGATGAAATATTGGCAGCAAGAAAGAATGAAGCCTTTGTGATTGCGAGCATTCAATCCAGATTCGGTTACAATAAGACCATCAATGAAATTATTTCTAAGCTTGAGAAGAGCGAGCGGCATGACTTAGACCATGTAAAAGAGCGGTTGGGGATAATTCGTGATGCTGGGTACAGCGTAATACCGATTTCTGATGAAACAGATCTTAATTAACAGTGTTATGTGATCTTGTTAGATTCCATGCTCATCAGGTAGAAGTGACTGACTATCACAGTTAGGGAGGAAAACATGGCAGATTTCAGCCCCATTCATCCCGGTGAGATTTTACTGGAAGAATTTATGGAGCCGTATGAGTTAAGCCGCAACAAGCTGGCTGCAGCTCTTTGCATCCCGGCGCAGCGCATAGGGCAGATTGTGAAGGGCCAGCGGGCCATAACAGTTGATACCGCCCTTAGGCTGGCAAAGTTCTTCGAAACAACTCCCCAGTTCTGGCTGAACCTTCAGTTGCGGTATGATCTGGAAGTTGCGAAGGATGAAAAGCTTGAATTACGGATTGAGCGGGAAGTAAGAACCTGTAAGGAGCTTCATTTCTGCGTGTAGATAAAACGGGCTATGAATGATGAAAGCCGGAACTGCCTTGGGCGGTTCCGGCTTTTTGGATGGTAATCCAGTCCATTCTTCCTGCTGTTTGACGACTCTCCAGAAGCGGTGGTGGATAAAGGCTAAATGAAGTTAGTAGTTTTTGAGTAAAAATGTTGAAATGTCTTTTTCATTGTTTAGAGAATTGTCAATAATTTTTAATCGCTCTTTGTATTGTTTTATAGTGTCGTCTGTAAGTGCTGATGTGGATAATTCCCCTTCTAGAGCTTCTTTTTCTAAAATAACTGTATATCTTCTTTCTGTGAGGTCTATTTTATCTAAAAGATTTAAGCATGCCTTAAATTTCCCTTGTTTGTTTAAATATTTGCAAAAAAGAGTTGTTCTGATGTTGAATCTAATTGCAGGGTATATTGCGTCAAGGTACTTGAATAATTCATTAGCATCGTGGAGTTTGTTTAGTTTTAGACAGCAGTCAATTAAATTAATAATCATTCCAAATGAAGGCCGAGCTATTTTGGTAAGAGCATCGTGTGCATGTCTATACGCATCATCATGTAGTCCAAATATTCCATTAACAGTAGAAAGACGATGTAGATAAAATGGTTCATCATCTACTATTTTTAAATCATTAAGTAGTTGCTCTGCTTTTTTCTGCTCGCCAGCAAGCGCGGCAATTTTTATTGCAAGATCGAGGCAAAATTTATTGTCAGGAGTTTTTTGCAGAGCTGAATTTATGTTTATTTGAGCTTTTTCTAAGTCATGAAGACCGAAATGGCATAGTGCTAATTCTCTGTATATAGCTGCGCCTTTACGTTTGTGCTCTAATGAATTCTCATAGTGATTTATAGCATCTTGTAGATTGCCTCGCTTTCGTTCAAGAAACCCAAGTAAGTAAAATACATCTCTAGTTGGCGCGATTGTTTGTAATTTCGTAATTGCTACTTTGGCATCCTCCCACCTTTCTTCTTGGATTAACGCTTTTATATAATATTCGTGGGTAGAAACTACTTTGTTATTAATTTCAAATACCTTAAGCGAATATTCAATAGCTTTCCTGAACTCTCTATTCTGGTAGCTAAGTGCAACTAGATTGACTAAGTCAGATGTAAGACTAATTGCATTTTTAGAGGTTGTAGTCACCTCCTCGTTTTCCTGTAGCCTATATAAAACTCTGCTAAGTGCTAATTTCGACTCGTCTTTTTTGTTTTCGGATATATACGTATCCAAGCTGACAAATATTTTATTTAGATCAAGAGGATTTTCCAGTGTTATGAATCTATGAACTGCATCTGAAATTGGGTCGGCGATGTAATAAAAATTATCGTCAATGCGTATGAATGCTGAATCTATAAGGCCTATTATTGCATCGCCAATGTTGTCATCTCCGACTATATCAGCCAGCACTGTCAGCGGTAACGGATTGTAGGTCGCTAAAGCTTTAAGTAATTTCTTTTGATCGTGTGATAGGTCTGTTCTCAGTAAGTGATTTTTGTAATACTGTGCTTTAAATGTAATTAAATTATACTTATCTTTCAATAAAAGATCCACTCCGTATTCTTTGGCTTGGTCTATAGCCATTTTAGCTACGAACGGAACGCCTCCAATGTAATCTCCGAGTTCTTTTATTGCAGATGGAGAAATAGATAGGTCTTTTTTCTTTGCAAGTTTTGCTAGTAATCTTTTTGTGTCTTTTTCGGATAGTTGTTCTATTTTTAGATTTGCGATTGCAATGCTTGGGTCAAGATATAATTTACGTGTCGAAACCAGAAATAAATTGAAATCTTTTTCTGGAGTCATATGTTTGATGATTTTGTTAACGCTAGGGCTTAAGTATCCTTCTTCTGTTAATAGTCCATATGCATCGATAAGACACACTAATTCTTTGTTTTTTCTAAGCGCAAGTAGATTCTGAGATACCCTTTTTAGAATGTCTTCTTCTGTTGATGCGTATATTTCTTTTTTAATACTGTTCAATCCTTCTATTGTTGAGTATGGCTCTATTGTGTCAGCAATTTTAAATGCTATATCTTGAAGCTCATCACCATCCTCAATGGAGATAAAAAGAGCTCTGCTCATTTCTGTAAGACTCAAGCATTCATTCTTTAAGAAAGTTTTACGTCCTATTCCAGGCAGACCGTATATATTTGCGAAACTAATTTCTTTATCACTATCAAATGGAGTCAGCATGTCGCTTAGTTCGTTTTTTTGAGAAATCCTATCTATTAGTACTGATGTGTCGCTTTGCGCAATTCTTTGCTTAATCAACTCATGTTTAATTATTCTAGCGATAGCTTTTCCTGAATTTTGTCTTTCTATTTTTGCTCTCTGCATCCAAACAGGTAAATCTTTATAGGAAATATCTGAGTCAATAATAAAAATAAGCGTCTTGCTGATGTTGTTTAGTATTGTGTTGCGTCGCGCTTCATTTATTTCAAATCTAACGTAGAATGACTCGATTGATTTTTTGCTTGCAAATAATACAAATATTTTTGTCTTTTCAATGGATTCTTCCATGCTTTGGATAAAGCAAACTCCATTTTCAAAGTCATTAGTATCATATATGCAGTAAAGTTTTGTTAGTTCTTTTGCTACAGTACCTACGATTTGTTTGTCCGTTGATGAATGTGACAAGAAAGCTTTCATTTTTACTCCACTGGTTTTAATCTGATTTGTGTTTGATCAGATTGGTGTATGAAAACAGATGCAATAATATTAAGAGCGCTCCGCGAATAAAGATTTATTTTGATATTGACTGCGAGTGTATACATTTGTTGCTAGAACGTAATATGTGATTGTTTTTCATATTACAATCCATCATTCTATTTAAAACATCAAAAAATTTTCCCGTCCGGCCCATACAAACCACGGAACCAAACGGGAAAAGATCTCTCAGTTAACCTGCTCTCTTCTGATCCTGGCCAAACTCGGTATTTCCCTCTCCCGAGTCTCCGGCAGTGATATTCAGGATGGCTTTCTGAATCGTTTCAGGGTCAGCCCTTAGCTCTTCAAGCATGGCTTTCGCCTTCTGCATTCTGCGGATGATCGGGTCTTCTTCCTGATCTTCGATCCGTGAATATAGCATTGGGCCCTTTCCGGCCAAAAGCCAATTCAAATTTACATCTGTAGTCGCAGCCCAGTTTGCAAGGGTTTTTGCGTTGGGCAATGCTGTTCCTGAGAAATATGTGGACATGGTTTTGCCCGTGATTTCACCAGCTTTTGCCAACTGAGTCTTATTCCACCCCTTTAATTCGATAAGAAGCTCAAGACGTGCTGCGAAATCTTTTTCTACAAAATCGCCCATAGATTACAAATTTTCCTTGTTATGGAGTAAAAATTTAGATAATTCTTACTTAAATGTTTGTGTGTTTTATAAAATAAGTAACTCAAACCTCAGCGCGTTAAGGAGGTCTAAGTTGTCGTTAACATTTACTATTGATTCAGAGCAAAGTAAACGGTTCGCCCTTGATTTCTGGTTCCGGTCCAAAGGAATCAAGAAAAAGGACTTTGCCGAAAAGATGAATGTCTCCTCTCAGCGTTTCTCTCAGATCCTGAAGGGTGATTACGTCAGCGGTGCCGTCTTCGACAGACTCAAGGATGTCGAGATTGATGGCCACAAAATTCCGCGTGAACTCATCCCCCTTCCAGCCTCCCCCAAGAAGCTTGGGCGCAAGACCGGGGGGCAGGATGAATAACTTCCACTCCATCCTCAATTTCCTCGACAGTCCGGCAGCCGGCCTGATTCTCGGCCTTTTAGTGATTCTGCTTGTACTCGGGTTTCAGACATGGCGGGACAGCAGGGCTGTTCCCGATTTTCTGAAGCTCCCTGCGTTTTCCCGTCGTCGCAAGCGGGCTCCGCTGGACGAAACCCTTTCCGTAGCCCTTACCGCCGAACTCAAGGATGAGCTCGTGCGCATATCCGGTAATCAGCAATCGAAGTACGTGCGTGCTTCGGTGCGTCTGGCACTCCCGATACTTAAAGCTCACCCAAGTATAGTTGATATGCTGGATGAGGAGTAATCTCAATGCTGAGTGCTGATTGCGTTGTGCTGATATTACAGCTGGTTATTCGGGGAGATTTCATAAGTTTTCTTTCTGGCTTGAAGGCGGGCGCATTCCTGCCTTCAGGCGAGGAATAAAGCAAAATGAACGGAGGTTTTCATGCGCAAGATAGCAGTCTGCATCTCCAAGGGAGGTGTGGGCAAGACAACTACCGCAGTCAATCTTTCTCATGGTCTGGCCATGCGCGGCCGCAAGGTCCTGCTCGTGGATCTCGATACTCAGGGGCAGGTGCAGCGGTTCTTCGGGCTGAACAACAAGAGCACCATGACGGACCTTATCCGCGGTGTTGCGCTGCAGGACTGTCTGGTTCAGGCCCGGGAGAACCTGCAGATTATTGCCGGAGGTCCGGAGCTGGCCGCGCTGAAGGAATGGATAGCAACCCGCTCCATGAAAAGGGAAATGGTCATATCCGAGCTGCTGCGCCCGCTGGAGGAAATGGATCTGGATTACGTGATTCTGGACACCTCTCCGGGCTGGGATCCGCTGAACGTGAACGTGTTCTTCTACGCTGACGAGTTGCTGTGTCCGGTCTCGCTGGCGACCATGTCCATGGACGGGATGAAGGAATTCGGCGTTCATCTTAGCGAGGTTCAGCATTACCGGGACGATATAGCGATCAACTATGTGGTTCCCACATTCATGGATAGGCGCGAGAAGCAGTGTGCAGAAGTTCTGGAGCTGCTCCAGAAGCATCTCGGTGAGCTGGTGACAGAAGTGATTCCGAAGAATGTCCGGCTATCTGAATCCTTCGGGCACGGCCAGACGGTATTTGAGTACGCGCCCGGCTGTCCCGGGGCAGAGGCATACGCAAAACTGGTTGATCTGGTGGATGGCCATGTCCGGTAGGAAGGAAACTCCGGATCCTTTTGAAGGGGCCTTGTTCGGACGTGGGAAGTCCCTGCCGGAAAACGGCAAGGCGTCAAGCCGTCATGACGTCATAGCGGCAGAGGAGAAGGGCGGTGGGGCAGCTGAGTGTGCAAAGCCGTTCAAGCTTACATCTTATATAGATGCGGACCTGAATGACGAGGCGGATCTGGCGGTGGTCAGGCTCAAGAAGCGAGTTGGCAAAGTAAGCAAGTCCATGCTGGTGGAGGCGGCCCTGCGGATCTGTCTGGCCGATCCTGCCGGCAGCGGTCTGGAAGCTGCTTTGAAGGAGCGAAACGGAAAATGACAAAGAACATTAATGCACGGCGTATGCGTCAGGCCATAGATAACCGGCAGCTGCATGTCCTGCTGTCCATGATTGATTCGGGGATTGATCTGCTTACCGCGAATCCGGTCATGACAGACAGGCGGATTGATTCGGCTCTGGAGACAATCGGTCGGCATCGGAAGGCTGCTCTGGCAAAGTTGGATCCGCTCGACAGTTACAGGGCGGTGAAGGCGAAGGACGATTCATTTAATCGAATCAAGGAACTCATCGAGGAGATGTTTCCGGATAATGAATTCGGTTCTGAAGAGTGGATGCACTTCTGGCTGGCAGTCCACATGCTGGTCTGCGATGCGCTGATCATGAAGGTGAGGCCGGGGAACAAAGCCTCCTGGCGTTTTATGGAAATGGCGATGCTCAAGCTGATCAGGGTTCTTGCCGGCAACAAGGTGCATGAACTCTATGAGACGGGGCCTGTTGGTGAAACCGAACCGCTGCTGGGTACTTCAGTGGGTGAAGCCTTGCACAGCGTTGTGTGGAGTGAGTGATGGGACTTGATGATTTCAAGAAAGAACTGGGTCAGCTCTGCGAAAGATATGCAGGCAGTCTTTCTCCTGCATTTCCTGATGAACTTAAGGAGGCCATGGAAAAGGCATTTCGCACAGAAATGCTCCCTGTGTTTGAAATGGAACGAATCAAGCGGAGGGAAAATCTTAATACCCGGGAAGTGTCTCTACTCTATGGCGAAAGTGAGCCTACATTGCGAAAGATGAGGGTCGAAGGGCGCGGGCCAAGATTTATTAAACGAGGCGCATCTGTTTTGTACCGCCGGACTGACCTTGATGAATATTACAAGGCTAGACTGGTTCGCACTACTGACCAGCCGAATTGAAAATTTCCTGCACAAGATTGGAGGCATCGCGCTTCTGGTCGGGGCAGAGATGGGCATAGCGGTTAGCCATTTCCTGGGTGCTGTGCCCGAGCAATTCGGCAATCACGTAAAGCGGAACACCTTTTGTGGCCATCCATGAAGCATATGTGTGTCGCAATGAATGGAAAACAAACTTTTGCCGTCTGTCATTTACACCATTGTTGAAGCCTAGTTCAGCCACAACACGTTCAAATGTTGCACTGGGGGCTTGAATACGATCACCTTTAACAGTTGTAAAAATATGTCCATCAAAACTTTTTCGAGGTATTTGCACCAAAATTTCACGGACCGTATCAGTCATGAGTGCGTGTCTGTCGCCGGTTTTGGCGTCCAGAACTGTTATGGTGCTGGCGTCCATGTTGATGTCCGGCCATTTCAGAGCGGCTATCTCTCCGAAGCGCATACCTGTGTGCAAACTTATTGCGGTAATGGCATAGGTCTGGAAGCTTCTCTGTTTGAGGGCGTCCAAAAGCGTCTTGGCTTCATCAGCAGTAAGGTAACGTGTCCTTCTGTTGCTCACGCTGGGCATGGATATTCTTGTTATGGGATTGATGCCGTCCCAGTGTCCCCATTGGATGGATTTGTTGATGACTCTTCTGATCTGTCCGAGAATGTGTTTGACCGTTTGTGCACTGAGTCTGTCAGCAAGGACGTTTTTGAGATCTTGAAGATCGTCTGGAGACAGCTTTTCCAGTGCGATATGTCCAATCGTCGGGCCGATATGGTTGTCGTGTCTGGATATGTCGTTGGTTTTGGATTTACTTGTTTCCGGAAGGTGCTTGTCCCGGTACATTGCCCAGGCCTGGTTGTACGTTATATTCTGGACGGAACCGATTTTGCCGGTGTTGACCTTGTTCAAGCGTTCTGTTCGAATGTTGTGGGCTCTGGTGGCGGTAAAGCCTTGGCTTTTCCATCCGATTGTTTCCCATATCTTTTTGCGGTCTTTGGTTTTGTATGTTATTTCAAAGCAGACATCAGGTTTTCCGTCGAATCTTTTGTCCTTGGACTGCCGCTGATAAACGCCGGTGAACTTGGTTCTTATTCTATTCATTCTCTGCTACCCAATTGCTACCCAAAATCGGATTTTGCTACCCCAATGCTACCCTGTTGCGTATTGATTATAAATACGCATAAATTAAAAATGTCAACAAAATCGGTGCTTATAGCAGAGATATACGCTTGTATCTTTGTCGGTACAACTGTTGAAACAGCCTCCGGAGCTGAAGGTCACAAGTTCGAATCTTGTATTGCCCGCCAATATATGAAACTATACAGTCCAGTACTGTTTATTAAGACCCTGAATTTCAGGGGCTTTTTTTGTTTTTGTATCCATATGTGTCCATATGGATTTACTCGTATCCTCGTTGCTCCGTGTATATTTCTGTGTATATTGCTCAGTCAGGCACCCGCCAGTATACACATTTAAGATTTAGGAGGAACGGCTATGCTACTGACCGTTAAGAAGATAGAGAGAGCCCCTGCGAAAAGCAGAACATATGACCTGAATGATGGTAACGCACTATACGTTCGGATTAAGCCAACAGGCGGCAAATCATTCATATACAGATTCCGTAGACCAGACACAGGTAAACAAAGAGTCCTTACCTACGGAATGTTCCCAGACATATCCTTAAAAGAAGCACGACTGATGCATGCCGAAGCCAAGGCACTGATAGCCAAGGGTATTGATCCTAGTGAAAATAAAAAGCAGAATCGTATTCAATCGTCAGGAGAAAACCTCTTTAAAAGTATTGCCGAGCAATGGCTTGAACGCAATAAACCTGATTGGAGCCAAAAGACTTACCGCACCAACTCAGGACGGCTGACAAACCATGTATTCCCATACATCGGCTCAATGCCCATTGCTGAAATTTCAGCACAGAACATCCTGACCCTGCTGCACAGGATAGAATCAAAAGGCACCATAGAAACGGCTCGGCGGGTATCCTCGCTCTGTTCACAAGTGTTCAGGTACGCCGTGTTTCTGGACAAAATCGAATACGACCCAGTTCAAAGGGTTAAAAAAGCCCTTCCCCCTCTCAGCAAAACCAAAAAGCACAGAGCATACCTGAACAGCCCCAAAGAAATCGGCGGATTGGTACGCGCACTTGAAGGCTACACTGGACACTACATTGTAAAACAGGCCCTGCGTGTTGGCCTGTATACTTTCACGCGCTCCATTGAGGTGAGGGGCATGGAATGGGACGAGGTAGATTTCGAGAACAAGGAATGGCGCATACCAGCCGAGCGCATGAAAATGAAAGAACCGCACATCGTACCGCTTTCGAGGCAGGTTATGGACATCCTCACCGAAGTAAAAGCCCTGAATCATCCCTCAAATTATGTTTTCCCAAGTATTTTCAGCACAGCTAAAATCCTTTCTGAAAATACCTTTAACGTTGCCTTGCGCCGTTCTGGCTACACAAAGGAGCAGCTTTGCTTCCACGGTTTCAGGGCGACATGCGCCACGAGGCTTTACGAACAGGGTTGGGCAGGAGATGTGATCGAAAGACAGCTAGCGCACGTTGAGCGCAACGGAGTAAAGGCATCATACAACCATGCCACGCACCTCGAAAATCGCCGCAAGATGATGCAATGGCTTGCTGATGACTTTGATAATTTGCGAGATGGGGGCAAGGTTATCCCACTTTATAAGACAGCATAACTATGTGCGTCTGTTGAGAACTAAAAGAAATATATCACACCTGAATTATGACTTCATTTATAGAAAAATCGTGGTATAATTGCTGATAAAAAACAAAATTTAAGAGGTGGAAAATGACTACTGAAAAGAAAAGGCTCGAATCGATAACAGATAATTTTATGCAGAAATTGGATGAGCTAGAAGAAATAGAACGACCTGATCCATCACGGGTCCTTTCTATGCTGAGCCTAAAAGAAGAAATTGACTACCTTTTAGTAGACAAAGAAAAAAATGAAGCAGAAATAGCCCTACTCAAAGCCGAAATTGATGAGCTATATGAACAGCTCAAAGGTAAAAAGCTGAAATCCCCCACTATCAAAGACTGGAACAAGAAAATGCCCGATGTTATAGATGCGACATTTAAACTTTATTTTGCGTGGCTCAAAATTGGTATGGGACGCACACATAAAGAAATTGAAGAATTCACCGGAATAAAAAGCCCCAAAGGCTTCTTAGTAGACAGGGGCACAACTAAAGAAACATTAAAACAAACAAAAAATAAGGGATTCACTGATGAGCAAGTAATATTTATCACAGGATTAAAAACACCGTTACGCCGCGCACTAAGAAAAAGCATAGCCGCCTGTAAGTACAAACCCATAAAAATAAGGCCGAAGAAATAGGGTTTAAAAAATTGAACTAGTCATTTTTTTTGTACCATAAGATCTTAATACAACTGACTAATCTAAAAAAGAACAACTCAAATTTAGTCGTTATGACAATTGTAATATTTTCCCACAAATTACCATAAAATCTTCATCCTAAAACAACTCTCGCCCCGTTGAAATCTTAGGATTTATCACAAAATCCACTTCACCGGGGCGAGATCTTTTTTGTCTTCTAAAAAACATCTAGATAGCCATATCCAGTACCAACCCATAGAATCTCTTCATGTTTTTAAACGTCCATCCAAGGACAAAACAAGGAGAGATCACTTATGAATATCACGCCTATCCCCTTTCCTGAAATTGGCTTTCTGCGGCTGGAGCAGGTGTTGCAATTCATACCCATCAGTAGGTCTGCTTGGTGGCAAGGAGTCAAAGACGGACGATATCCTCAGCCATACAAACTTGGGCCAAAAACCACGGCATGGCGCGCGGACCACATCCGTTCACTTATAGACGAACTCGGAAAGGAGGTGGCGTAATGAGTCCATGACACCGAACGAAAAGTAATTCGGCATCACTGGATACAAAGCTCTCTCTGGCTTCAAAAGCCTTTAAGAAAGCATACTGCTTGATGCTGATCAGGCGAAAGCAGCTATCCCTCTTCGCCAAAACAGGGATAACCGCTTTCAACCTGAAAAAAGGTAAGTCTCTGCCCTTAGAGATTGGACAACCTGAGGCAGGGCTCGCGAACCAAAACAACAATCCCATTATGGGACGCATGCTTTGAGGGACTATATTAAAAGCTTGTATTGGCGGAAGTCAACAGAAGTCGCTCTTTCAAAGCATGTGAACACTCTATTAAGGAAGAGACAATGAAAAATAGTATAAAACAAATGACTTATGCTTTCCATGAGGGCCAACAAAAGGGCCTTATTCCAAATGTAAAGAATGAGATCAGGTTTGTATTTGATGACTTCGTTCACATCGCCGTTTCTTACTCAACAGCAGAACTGAAATCAGGAAAAACTATCGCAGCAGGTGCCGCAAGCATTTATGCTGATGGTGACTTCTCAACAGACTCTCAAATCGGAATTAGCCCAAGAGGTCCAGCCGCAGAACTGGCAGCCACTTTGAGCGCAATTAATCTCTTCCCTCGTGAACGTATGATATGCGTTTATAGTCAATCTTCCTACCTAATAGATGCTTTCAGAAAAGGCTGGATTGAGAAGTGGAAACTGAACAATTGGCAAAAGGATTCAGTCACAACAATTCGTAATGCCGACATTTGGAAGGAATTGTATCGCGCCAATAGAGAACGCAGCATCACATGGCTAAAAGCAGATAAAAAACTTGTGGCCGAAACGAAGGCTGTTGCACATGCAAAAGCCTTGGATCGTAAAAACTCTATTGAAAACTCCTCTCGATAACCACCATGAATAATTAAGTCTCGCTACTTGGGTTAATGAGTGAAATCTAGAACAAGGCTTGCTGCTAAAGACCAGGATTCCCAGCACAGGCATGTACAAAATTCAGTGCTGGGCTATGCTGGAAAACTATCGTCACTAGCAATGAATTGGGGGGAGAATCTTCTCCCACTTATAAAAATTAAAAAAATCGAGAGTAAATATAATGACAGAATTAAGTTTAATTCAGGGGGCTGCGGCTTCTGACGTAAATACCGGTCTTGAGTCAATAGTGGCTCAGGGAAACAGGAATGAAATTCCATTGAATGTGTTTGTGGGGTACAATTTAGGCTACAAAACTTTAACGGCCTCGCTGCCCATGGACAAGTTTTATGACATGTCTGCTGTCGCTAACTGTAATGAGGAAGAAAGAGCACAGCGAGACATATCTAAAGCACATGCATGGAGTCTTAGCTCTTACATTTTAAAAGGAATCCTTAATTCCGTTGTCAAAAAATATATTGCTGACGGAAAGGAAGTGCCCGAAGCTTTCCATCAAGCTCAGGAAAAATTAGGAGTTCAACCATATATGGGCTTACAACCTCTGGTTGTAAATCTTAGAAGTTGTAAGCCGGATGGGTCGGACCTTTGCGGACAAAGCATTAAGTTCAACGATGAAATCGTGGGATATAAACTGCTGCTTGCCCGCAGAGATCGTCTATGGGTTATTGATGGGCAACATCGAAGACAGGCAATGCAGAATGTTATTAACTTCTTGGATAATATTTGTAGGAGTAGGCAGTATCCTCTCAAAAATGAAAGCCTTTATCCGTATAAGGAAAATAAAACGGTTTCTGATGAGATGATGGAAGTCTGGAGGGAGTGTTCAGACACAGCATTTGGGCTTTGTAATGTGCAGATTGAAATTCATCTGGGGCTTAACATTTCACAGGAACGTCAGTTGTTTACTGATATGAATCTTCATACAAAGCCGGTTGATAAGGCTACTGTGGCAAAGTTTGACAGTTCAAATCCTGTGGTCCTGTTTACTAAGGAAGTGTTGCTGTCAGAAGCAATAGGAATTCGTCTCACTGACAAAATGCCTAAGGATTGGGGTAAAGACACAGGCGAAGTCGCATTGAATGATGCTATTCGTGTTAGCAGTCTGATTTTCACAGGCAACGTGGGCTATGGGGCTGTCACTCCAGCTCAGCTGGAAGGCAGGCGGGTCACGGCTCGCAGATTTTGGGAGTGTGTAGTAAAAATTAAAGATTTTGGCGAAGAGCAGGCTCGTAATAAAACAGTCGCGGCCCAGCCGATTGTTTTAAAATCACTTGCTAAACTCACTTACGATTGTGCTTTCGGGCAAAATAAAGATGCGGAGCAATTAGAATTGCTCTTTTCTAAAATCGAAGAAATCGATTTTACGCATGAGAATCCAGTTTGGCGGTATTACGATTTATCCGAAGAAGAAATCAGTGAAAAGGGCCTTGGGGGACTTAGAGAATACCTGCTTGAAGATTCAAATGGGACAAAGAGAAATATGGGAGTTTATAATCAAACATCAAATACCATGAACTTTGCTGGGCAAGACAAAGACAAAATGAAAATTATTGGAGATATGATTCGCTATATGTGTGGATTGGCTTCTCGTGAAAAAACGAAGTAGAAAGTTGAGGGAATAGCCTCTACAATATAAGAGCGGAGACTGTCTTCTTTGTGAAGGCAGTCTCCTGTGGGGGGGATAATATATTATGGTAAGTTGTGTGTTGTGAATAAAAAAAGCACCTCGAAAGGTGCTTGTAGTGTTAAGTGCGCATGGGTTCACGTAGAACATTTTGACGATATGTTCCTAGCTGGCCTCACCCATGTAAAATGTCTTGATTTTGCTCAGTTAAATACGCACATATTCCTTTTTTATCTCATATGTCTGTAATATGTGTATGGGCATTAATCTCAGAGCATACTCCCTTAAGGTCATATTCAAAGCGGGCTAGTGTAGGGAAGGGGAAATTTAGCAGAATATGGCAATGATCATACTTTTCATTGATCTTGTATCTATCATGTCGTTCTTGATTTCAAAAAAACATTAGCCCACCGAATTTATAATTCAATTCCTTCTTCATGGGCTTGTATATATTGTCTGCTATATTTTGAGCAAATGCAGTATGTTCGTACTGTTGTTTTGTAGCTACTGTGAGCATGTGTGTAAAATGAAATTCAGTAGCTAATCACTCTATAAAGATTTGATCGTATTTCTTTTTTTCATGTCAATCTATTTTATGATTTCTCATTTAATATTCCTCTTTTTAATTGTTATTCAAAAATTAGGCATGAGCATATCAATAAAGATGATCGTAATGATCAACTTCATAAGAGCACATGCCATAAATTAGACAGCCAGCGTAATTTAAGGCACAGATATATTGTCTCGTGTGCTTGTCGGTTTTTCTCCTTTTTCATGAATTGGCACCATATATATTTATAATAAAATAAAAATTGAACAATTGTAAATTCAAAGTATACATGAACCGGGGGTAAAGTCCATATATAATTCCAGTTTATGTCAATATAATCTCATGCGGTGCAATTATGTCTTGAATTGACGTTCAGTATAAGGTTTAAAAACATAACATTTAAAATATGAGTACAAGTGTTAAACATGTGAATTGTGAGTAATGTGAATGATTAGAAACGTCTTTTGAATTAAAATGTATGCAAATTGTAATTAATAGACAAGGAAAGCCGCCCTGAATAATAATATGTACAGAACGGCTTTGGCAATATGCAGGTGTCACTAATATCTTTTCAGCAGAATAACTACATTTGAGATTTCTTATCAACATCTACTAGTTTGTACTGGAAGTTGTTGTCAATAATTGGGTCTTTGGTTCCAGTGACAACCTCTGCCTCTCATAGTTTTATCAATATGGCTATATATCCAGACAATGAGTAATCAGACTCACTGCTTCACTTGTAGATATTGTTGTATGACTGCATATCAAGATATACCATTATAGACTTATTTCGTTTCATATCTTTCTCCTATTTTGTATTCATTGCGTAAATTTTCATTATTGGTAGTTAAAGTTTGTATCCCTTACAGGTCAGTGCCATTCGCAATCAATAATTTCGTAAAATGTGAATCAATAATATGTTTCATTTTAATGATTATATTTATTTATGATAAAAATGTTATTTTGAATTTTTGAGAGCAATAGGTGTATAATGCAGATCTAATATGCATATGGTGTTAAGATAGAGTGTAGTCTATCTTTGCAGAGTGTTAGCTCTTGATAAATTGTATGTCTAGAGTTGTTTTGTCTTTTACTTTACATATGTAAAGTCATTTCCTAGAGGTTAATTAACATCTTTTGGAGGAATTACATATGGGACAGAAAATAGGATACGTTAGAGTGAGCAGCTTGCTCCAGAACTCAGAACGACAACTTGCGGATGTACAGCTTGACAGAATTTTTGAAGATAAAATTTCCGGCAAAGATCGAGAGCGTCCTGCCTTAAATGATTGCCTCGGGTACGTAAGGGAAGGGGATCAACTTTTCATCCACTCAATTGATCGTTTGGCCCGCAACCTGAAAGATTTACAAAGTATCGTTGAGGGCCTTTCCGAAAAAGGTGTTGCGGTCCACTTCATAAAAGAAAATCTTCTTTTCGATGGGCAGGTTTCCCCTCTACAGAAATTGATGTTTCAAATGTTGGGCGCATTTGGCGAGTTTGAGCGGAACTTGATTCGAGAGAGGCAGGCTGAGGGAATCGCTATTGCTAAACAGAAAGGCAAGTACAAGGGCCGCAAACGGGCTTTGAGTGATGAGCAGGTGGCGGAGATTAAGGGACGCATAATCAGCGGAGAAAAGATTGCTCATGTGGCGCGGGAGTATGGGGTTTCGCGGGTGACGGTTTATAAGAATATTTCAGCGACTTAACCGCATGTCTCTTAGGCTATAAATATCGCAACTCAGAATATTAGTCTACAAGTATACATTAACCATTGACCAAATTATTTGGTTCTGTACTCGATAGGTGTTGAGAAACTGGAACATTCTGTAATGTTTTAATATTTCCATGTCAGTTCGTCCTTCGAATCGGCGAAGCCCTGTTAATAAAGTTTGGAATTCTTAAACCCTTTTCAAAGGGTTTGAGCTCCCGAAGGGTCGCCGAAGGCATTTAATATAATTTCAACACAAACAGGTGACACAGCCAATTTTTTAGATCAACAAATTGAGCTATTGAATTCGTGATAGGTGAGCACTTATCTCTTTTGTAAACTAACTATTTAGGATAAAGGATTATATTGACCTTAGCCAATTTTTTACAAGTGCTTAAGATTATATCCCAACAAAAACATACAAATCTAATTCAATAAATAAAGCCATATCAAAAAAATAGAAACCTACAAGAAAACGAAGAAGATTCAGAACATTAATGCAACCCCAAAAAGAAACCTACCCAATAATAGATATTTTTGCTGGTCCAGGAGGCCTAGGTGAAGGCTTTTCTTCTGCTTCCGGCAAAACCAATAAGCCACTTTTCCACAGCTTAGCCTCTATCGAAAGAGATGAACATTCACATAATACTCTCCTTCTTAGGCATTTTTTTCGTAGCTTTCCCAACGAAAACGCTCCAGAAGAATACTATCTATATATGAAAGGAGATATCACTAAAAAAGAACTGTTCGACAAATACCCCAAACAATATGAAAAAGCCACCAAGAGTGCGCTCAGGATATCACTTGGAGCAGAGTCACATGATATTGTTAAGAATCTAATCCAGCAAAGATTAGTAAATGAAAAATGGGCCCTGATAGGGGGCCCGCCATGCCAAGCTTACTCTTTAGTTGGTAGGTCAAGAATGAAGGGAAGCTCTGACTTTGATAAAGATGAAAGACATTTTCTCTATCAAGAATATCTTAAAATAATTGTCGACCACCGTCCTCCGGTATTTGTAATGGAGAACGTCAAAGGCATGCTTTCAGCAAAGGTCAATGGAGAACCACTCATCGGAAAGATTATATCTGACCTTTCTAAACCTAAACAAGCACTTGAAAACAATGAAAATGGATTGTCATACAATCTTTATTCTCTTTCTAAGCCTGTGACCTCAAACGAAACCGTTGATCCACGTATCTTCCTCGTGAAAGCTGAAGAATACGGTGTCCCTCAAGCTCGGCACAGAATGTTCATTCTGGGTATCAGAAATGATATTAGAGTTAAACCGAACCTACTAATACGCCATTCCCCCCCCACAGTGAAAGAAGTGATAGGGAATTTACCTAAAATCAGAAGTGGCCTGTCACGAGAAACGGATTCTCCTACTAGATGGAGAGAAATAATTGAAAATTTCATCAATACAGATCTTGCAAAAGAAATGTCCAACTCGGATGATGCAAGCAAAGTCAGACAGGAACTACAAAAGTTATTAAAAGGAAAATTTCCAGAAAATAGATTTATCACGAAATACCCTGGTCCGATTAAAGGATCTCATCCGGTACTTAAAAGCTATTTTGATCCCCACTTAAGAGCTCTTTCTTCTCATGAATCCAAGGCCCACATGCCTTCGGATATACACAGATATTTATTTGCAGCACTATTTGGACAGGCCATCGACAAAAGCCCGAAGATGTCTGATTTTCCGGTAAGTCTGCTCCCTGCACATAAAAATGTTGATTTGGCCCGCATAGGGAAAATGTTTTCTGACCGCTTTAGAGTTCAATTATCCGATCGGGTTTCCACAACCATCACATCTCATATTGCCAAAGACGGGCATTACTTCATTCACTACGACCCAGCACAGTGTCGCAGCTTTACTGTTAGAGAGGCAGCTAGACTGCAAACCTTTCCAGACAATTATAAATTTGAGGGACCACGAACTGCTCAGTACCATCAGGTCGGCAATGCAGTTCCACCATACTTGGCAAAACAGATAGCTGAAATTGTTTATGACATTTTAGAAAGAATGGATTCATAGTTATGGCAGACACAATCTCTCCTGAACGAAGAAGCTGGAATATGTCCAGAATAAAAGGAAAAAACACACGCCCTGAGCTGTTGCTACGTTCCCTGCTACATACGGAGGGATTTAGATTTCGCCTGCACGATCCGAAACTTCCTGGAAAACCAGACATTGTTTTAAAAAAGCACAAGGCGGTCATATTTGTTAATGGCTGTTACTGGCACAGGCACGCAGGATGCGCCAAAACAACTACACCAAAAACACGAACATTATTTTGGCTCAACAAATTTGCTGAGACTGTTGCAAGGGACAAAAGAAAATACAGAGAATTAGAAGAACTTGGGTGGAAGGTAATCATTGTCTGGGAATGCCAACTTAAAAACGAACCACAAATAACTTTGTCTAAGGTTCGCAACCAACTTGAAAGGAATTGATCATGGCCGAAGAGCGGAGACTTCCCCCTAGCGCATCATCATTATCAGCATCAATGCGGGATCTTGGATATTCCATGGAAACAGCAATTGCAGACCTGATTGACAACAGCATTACAGCTCATGCCACCGAGATTGAAGTCGTATACGATCCAACACAAGAGACACTTGTCATTTATGACAATGGTGAAGGAATGTCGCCGAGTGAAGTTCTGAGTGCTATGAAACACGGTGCGGCTAATCCCGGAGAAGCTAGAGCCATACATGACTTGGGACGATTTGGTCTTGGTTTAAAAACGGCTTCATTCTCTCAATGCAGGCGTCTGACAGTTGCAAGCCTAAAAAAAGGAACAAGAAGCTCAGTTGAATGGGACCTTGATCTTGTTGACACGAAAGACGACTGGATTGTCAAAGTACTGGATGACAAAGAACTGCAAGAACTACCATACATTAATGAAATACATGAGAATGGGACAATAGTTATCTGGCGCAATCTTGACAGACTTTATGAAGGTGAAACAGGAATAAAAAGAGAAGAATTAGTTAGCGAAAAACTTAACATGGTAGAAAAACACTTAGCCTTGGTTTTTCACCGTTACCTAGCAGGCGAAATAAAAAGACATAAAAAGCTGACGATCTTAATTAATGGTCATAAAATAACCCCATTTGACCCATTTTGCCGTAACTACAGTGAAACCCAGCACCTTCCTGAAGAGATAGTCAGAGTCAATGGCTCTAAAGTACGAATTCAACCATATATCTTACCGCATCACAGCAAGCTTTCTGCAGCAGATTATGATTTTTATAAAAACCGAAGCGATTTTATTTCTAACCAAGGAGCATACATCTACCGAAACGGCAGACTAATGGCTTGGGGAGACTGGTTCCGCATTATCCCAAAAGGTGAAGCAACCAAACTGGCTAGAGTTCAAATTGATTTTACTAACTGCATGGATGAAGTATGGACTATAGATATAAAAAAATCGAAAGCTCGCCCTCCTCTGGAAGTTCGTAATAGACTGCGACAGATAATAGCAAGAATCTCTACTCGCAGTACAAGAGTTCATCAAGGCAGAGGCGAAAAGCTGTATGATGAAATTAAATCTCCTATTTGGGAAAGATATGCAGACCAAGGGAATATTCGTTACGATTTAAACCATGACCACCCTCTTGTTCAGACTCTTACAAACATTTTAGACAAAGAAAAAAAAACAAAACTCAAGATACTCCTCGAAGCAATTCCATCTGCGCTTCCTCTTGAGATGATTTATTCTGACTACTCTACTTGTCCTAAAAGCATGTCTACAATCGAATCTGACAAAGATGACATTGAAGAGAAGATGCTCATCTTTAAAAATGTTCTGGTGCCAGAGGTTGTCTCATCTCCTGAAGACTTCAAAGATATTCTAAGATCTACCAGGCTTTTTGAAGACTATCCTGATATTGTTGATAATTTTATTCAAAGGGAGTTCTAATGAATCAAAATAAAATCCTAAATGAAAAAAATTTCACCAGTTCGCTAGTGATGGCACTATCGCTTCTTCCTACAGCTCCAACAAAAGCTGAAGTTGAAGAAAAAGCGAAACAACTAGCAGCAGTATTCGGTTATACAGGCGACATAACTCCTGTCGTAACAGAAGTTATGGTAGCAATTGATACTCGCATGGGGACAGGTGTTTCTCTGATTGATGTGGAGGCTGAGCATGACAATGAGTGGCATTTAAAAAGAGATAATATCCAGTGGACATACTCAGACGCATATTCTGATTTTCTCAGAACTGGAGGATGGGGATCTGACGTAATTCAATCTCTTAGTGATGTTGGTGATAAAATACTCGGCCATCTTCAAGACCCTACTAGTGTTGGTTCGTGGGACAGACGAGGATTAGTTATAGGCCATGTTCAATCAGGTAAAACTGCAAACTACATGGGTGTTATCTCAAAAGCAGCAGATGCCGGATATAAATTCATCATAGTCATCGCGGGAATACATAACAACTTGAGAAAACAAACACAGGAAAGAATAGATGAGGGCTTTGTCGGCAGGTCTAGTAATCCTGAGAATCGCGTTAACATTGGTGTCGGACTAACTCCTGATTACCCACATCCAGCCACACTGACCAACATTCACGATGATTTTCGCAAACATACAGCGAACTCCAGTGGATGGAAGATTAACGACTTCAGCAAACCGATAGTGCTGGTAATTAAAAAAAATGTTTCAACTTTAGAAACACTTTATGATTGGTTAAAAGAAATGAATGCCGCCGGAAATGGACAGATTTCCGATATTCCAATGCTAGTCATTGACGACGAGGCGGATAACGCATCTATCAACACTAACAAACCAGACCTAGACCCTACAAAAACGAATGCTTGGATTCGCAGCATTTTGGGTCTTTTCGCAAAATCATGCTACATCGGATACACAGCTACACCGTTTGCAAACATATTCATCAATCCTGATGCCTACGACAAAGATGTTTATGAAGAATTATTTCCAAGAGATTTTATTTATTGCCTTGATGCTCCAAGCACATACTTTGGCCCTGACAAAGTATTCCTTGACGAGGATTCTAGTGATAAAATATTAGAACCAATCGTTGATTGCGAGAATTATCTTCGTTTCGCACATAAAAAAGACGATCTGGTAACAGAGCTTCCACCAAGTCTATATAATGCTGTAAATCAATTTGTCATAGCCAGAACCATTCGCAACTTAAGGGGACAATCTAACAAACATTGTTCAATGATGATTAATGTCTCCAGATTTGTAGTGATACAGAACAGAGTTCGAGATTTCATAAGTCTATATACCAACAAATTGAAAGAAGCGGTTAAGTCCTATTATGCCATGCCAGAGGCCATTTCCTCACAGAATAGCTACATGAGATCTCTAAAAACAACATTCTGTAACGATTATGCTCATTGTGAATTAAGTTGGGAAGAAGTCAAGATATCACTCAACAATGCGACGGAAAATTTAAGAATTTTTGTTGTTAACAGTAAATCAGATGAAGTCCTTGACTATAAAAAGTACGAAAATGATGGAACAGCTTTAACCGCAATAGCAATTGGAGGTTTAAGCTTGTCACGAGGACTCACCATCGAAGGGTTATGCATTAGCTATATGTACAGAAACACACGTATGTATGACACTCTGATGCAAATGGGAAGATGGTTTGGTTATCGTCCTGGTTTCGAAGATCTTTGCAAAGTCCATTTAGCTAAAGATTCTATCGACTGGTATTCACACATAGCTGAATCTTCTGAAGAGCTACGTATGCAGATTAAAAGAATGCGTAGAGCCCAATTAAGCCCTAAACAGTTCGGTCTATACGTTAAAGCCCATGATAACAGCCTACTAATTACGGCCCCTAACAAAATGAGAACGGGCGAAAGGCTAACTTTCAATCAGAACTTTAGCGGCAAACTGATAGAAAGCTATATTCTTCCCACAGACGACCATATTAATGCAAAAAATGAAAAGTTAATTGCCCAATACTGGAAAGAGGGATTTGGTGGTGAGGTAAAGGAAACTTCCAAAGGCTGGACTATTCAGAATGTGGCTGTCTCCAAACTTGAAGACTTCTTAACCTCTTTTTACACTCATCCCAGTTTTGCTGAAAAAAAATCAGCTGCAATAAGCTACTTAAGACTAATATCGGACGAATTCCAAACCGGAGATGTTCTCCTCATCTCAATAAAAGGAAAAGGAGAAGATGCCTTACAGTACAAACTTGGAGTTCAGGAAAGGTCCAGTGCTAAGCTCTTAGAAAAGGAAAAGGCATGGCGGGCAAGTAAATTACGTGTAGCAAGTAGAGGAGATGAAGGACTAGACCTTACTATTGAACAACGACAGCGTGCTCAAGATATGGCCTCAAATGAAGATAAAGACAAAAAGGCATCAGATTTCCATTATAGAACAATCCGCAATAAACCTTTGCTTATGATTCATGTCATTGACCCGGAAGCAAAAGAAGATAGTGAAAAACGTGTACCAGCTTTTGGCTTAAGTTTTCCCCAAGGCAATTATGACAGAGAGGTTGAAGTTGTAGCCAACATCATTTGGGTCAATAAAATGCATGGAGATGTCATCGACACTCCAGACGAGGAGGATGACTACGATGAATAAATCAACGCCTTGGACTGAAATCAAAACACCCATATGTGATTATCATGTTCGGCAAATACCAAGTCAAAGTCCTGTCCCGATCTTCTGGGGCAAAGATGAAGCTGGACGCTGCCTGTTTATTCTTGAACTCGACGGTGATCATAGTGCTGATTTTAAAGCTAATGCCACTTTGGTGAAAGGACTCGGTATCGACCTGAGGGGATCAAAAGAAGACACAAAACAACGTTTGATTATTGCTTTGGAAAAACAAGTAGATACGGATCTATTTCATGGTCTTTGCAATACTCTAATCGCTTCATTAAATCCGATGACTTCATCTGAAGAAGCACTAGGGGTAACTCTTACGCACATCAAACGCTGGAAAGCTTTTTTTACCGGAAGAAGAAACAAAATCCTCACAGCCGAAGAGGTTAGAGGACTGTTTGCAGAGCTTCAGTTTCTAAGGCTTTTGTATGAAAACAAATACCCACAAAAGTCTGCGATAGACGCTTGGTGTGGCCCAGAAAATTCTCATCAAGATTTTATATATGAAGACAATGCCGTCGAGATTAAATCCCTATCAGGGCATGAAAGAAATTCAGTCCGAATATCATCGGAAGACCAACTCGAAACACAATGTGCCAACCTCTATCTAGTTACTTTCAAACTAATAGCTCAAGACAATGAAAACTCCATCTCACTAAATCAGTTAGTAAAAGTCATAATTGACGAACTGACAGAAAATGAAGCTATAGAAATATTTTCAGCAAAACTAGCAGCATCAGGTTACGTCGAGCTTATTGAATATGATTCTCCTTGTTTCCAGGTCGTCTGTATTCAGCCATATAAATATGCCGAGGGGTTCCCGCGTTTGGTCCGATCCACTATGCCGAATGGGATTATTCGCGTTGGCTATGAACTAAAACTTGAAAGTCTCGTTGATTTTAAATGTAAAATTGAACACTTACTATAGCAGGAGTTAGTTCGGTGTCTGTTCAAGAGTTTTACCATGATTTCAGGCAGGGTTTTATGGCCGACGCAGAAGCCAACAGCAGCTTTCAGCTTGAATCTTTTGTCGAACTGGTTGCTCAAGATTTGGTTGAAGGAAACGTTATGGACGGCTTCGAATTCTGCCATTTTAGAGCAAAAGGCCTTCGTGTAGACGGATACTGGCTGGATGAAGAAGGGGTGCTCAGTCTTATAATCGCTGATTTTGAATGTAGAGATGAGCTCGCTTCATTAACAAAAACAGACGTGAATACCATATTTAAGCGAGTAAAAAACTTTTTTGAATCAAGTCGGAATAGATCTTTATACAAAAATCTCGACGAAACTACTCCTGAATACGGTTTGTCCCGCCAGATTGCTGACCGAAAACAACACATACGTCGGGTAGACTTCTTCCTTCTTTCAGAACGGACCCTTAGTGATAAATTTAAAACATACGACGAACCGGACGATACCATTGTTCCGATGACTTACCATATCTGGGACATGTCCAGATTATTTCGCCAACAAAGCTCAAAGGGGCATAAAGAACCACTGGATCTTGACCTTATTGAACTTTTTGGAACTGGAGTATCCTGTCTTCCTGCCCATCTAGGAGAGGATACATTCCCTTCATATCTTGTTGTAATGCCTGGTGAGATCCTTTCAAAACTATATGCAAAACATGGAGCTCGACTTCTTGAACAAAACGTTAGAACATTTCTCCAAGCGCGAGGAAATGTGAATAAAGGGATCAGGAATACAATCACTAATGAACCGGATATGTTCTTTGCATACAATAATGGCATTACAGCCACAGCTCAATCAGTGAATACTGAGTTGGGCAGTCATGGACTTCAAATAACCAGAGTAAAGGACTTGCAGATAGTAAACGGAGGACAAACAACTGCATCTTTGTTTCATACTTACAATAACAATCCAAAAGAAGTTTCACTTGAAAAAGTTTTTGTCCAAATGAAATTGTCAATAATTGAAAGTGAAGAAAGCGAAACCATCGTCCCTCTGATCTCTGAATATGCCAATACGCAAAACAAAGTCAGTGCTTCAGATTTTTTTTCCAACCATCCATTCCATATAAGAATCGAGGGTTTTTCAAGACGAAAATATGTTCCAGCTAAAGAGGGGGAACAACGTGAAACAAAATGGTTTTATGAACGGACAAGAGGGCAGTTTGCGGATGAACAATCCAAACTTAAGCCATCTGAAAAAAGACGATTTCAAGCCGAGCATCCGCGCAACCAGATGTTTACCAAAACAGACCTAGCCAAGTTCGAAAATGTTTGGGACGAACATCCAAAATGGGTATGTCTGGGTGCCCAGAAGAATTTTACGCAATTCGCCAAACGTATAGGTAAAGACTGGATTCTGTCCCAAGATTTTTTCAATGAATTTTTTTATCAACGACTGATTGCCCGTGGAATAATCTTCCGTCGGGCAGAGAAGCTGGTATCAGTTCAACCATGGTATGATGGAGGCTTTAGGGCACAAATAGTAGCCAATGCACTGGCAATGATAAGTGAAGTCTGCAAGCGTAATAAAGTAGCAATTGACTACATGCGAATCTGGAATAACCAAAAAGTGTACCCCTCGCTACTGGAAGTAATCACCATTGCCACTAAGATGGTTAGTGACGACATTACTCACCCACCTGAAGGTATATCCAATATCGGTGAATGGTGTAAGAAGGAAGGATGCTGGACCAGACTACAGTCCATAATCCCAAAATTAGAATCGAATATTTCAAAAGTATTCTGGGATGAGACCATATCGATCAAAGACCAAGCTGCTCAAGTTAAGGATGCAAAAGAAACTCAGAAGATTGATGATGGCATAAATGCACAAAAACAAGTTGTTGAAATTCCAGCAACAACTTGGGCTACTGTTCTTTCAGCTGGAATAAAAGGTAAATTTCTGTCCTCAAAAGAAGCTAATCTACTTAGGATTGCACAACAAATACCGATGAAAATACCCAGTGAGAAACAGTGCAACCTATTGATAGCTATTCTTTTAAAAGCGGAAAAAGAGGGTGTTGTACTTCAATAAGTACACACAATCTTCAAATAATAATTTCTACAGCTGAATGTAAAACTTTTCAAAATACAACAAGTTGGAAAATGACTAAAATACCAAACACAGTAAATGATCTTTTTGATTTATCTGTAAGTGATATTATCTCCAAAAAAGATCTTTTTTCAATGATCCAATATTCTAAAGTTAAAGACTCAAAATATTGGTCTGGAGAAGACAACATAATAGGTAATACTCCACAGCAAGGAATTAATTGGGTAGGTGAGCCCCCAAGGACTAAAGCCGTTATCATTAAATCAAAAACTGGAATCTACGATTTTGATGGCTGGTCAAATAAAGAAAAGGTATCATTCACATACTCATTTAAAGCTCGGAATGGAAATATTAACCTAAAAGAAAAAGCCAATCGCGTTTTAATAGAACAGCCTAAATTCAACTATCCTATTTTGCTTTTTAATGACGCCCCTAATGGATGGAGATATGAAGGCAAGTTTTCAGTAATAGCAATAGAAAAGAAATATGTTGTCTTAAAAAGAAAGCACTCTTTCGAGCACACAGATTCACAACAAGATGAATTAATATATGAAGAAGGAGGTCGTAAATACACTGCTCATCTTATAATTGAAAGAAATAAAGAGGCTATTAATTGTATTAAGAACTCTAGAGATTGGAAATGCGAAATATGTGGTCTAAATTTTAATACGCAATATGGATTCAAGTACATTGAGGCTCATCATAAAAAGCCGATAGCTTCATTCTCAGATAAGCATCAAATTTCAATATCGGACCTAGCCCTTTTATGTCCAAACTGCCACAAGGCCGTTCACCTTTTTATGAAATCAAGCGACATGAAATATGAAGAAATTGCAAAAAAGATAGCATCACTAACAATCTGAGTAAGTATATTTACCATGAAAGGCAGCAAAATTATGACTGATTCACGCCATGTGGCCATTATTTTTACTGATCTTAAAGGCTTTTCGGGGATTGACGACACTTCATATGCAGGAGTCCATAAGCTGAATTCTTACATAGAAGAAAGCGTGCTTAATCCGCTCTCCCCTTTAAAATTCAAAACTTGGGGCGACGCTATAAGCGTTTATTTCGGTTGCTGCGCCGATGCGGCTGAAGCTGCACTTCGAATTCGCGATTACATCCGTACATGCCCGTGGAAGAAATATAACTTACTCCCTCTCCCGATCCGCATTGGTGTTCACTTTGCACGGATAACGGTTATGCATGGCGAAAATGGAATTGAAGATATCGTAGGCAAAGGAGTTAGTGCGGGAGCCAGAATAGAGCCTATTGTTGAGCCAGATAAAGTATACTGCTCAGGGATATTCCGTGAGAATCTGATCGCCGATAAAGACACACGGTTTACATTTGTTGATTTGGGAAAGATGGAACTTGCTAAGAATTTTGGCACTATGAATATGTATGAACTTTTATGGAAGCACGAACAAAAAAGTACTTCTTCACAAGAAATTATCAAAGTTGATAGAGGGCCTTTGTTAAAAGTTCCAATATTTCCACGAAAAATAACCGACATTGATAGAAAGGATTTTGTTGATCGTTCATTCTCACAGGCGAGGACGTTATTCCAAAATATGGCGGTAACCATTCAGGAAAAAAGAAATGATATTTTTATCGATGTTCAGGATGTCGATAACATGCGTTTCATTGCTGGACTTTATATTAATGGGGATCTGGAGCATCAGACTAAAATTTGGATTGGGGGAGCATTTTCAACATTTTCGATTTCGTGCTCAGATGGAGTACGGATAGATCCGCACTCCTCAAACTCATTTAATGAATGTTTAATTCTTGAGGATGATGACAGCGAGCTTTTCTTTAAGGCCCAGATGGCTCTCTTTGGCGTTGATCACCTTGGATTGGATTTTAATATCAATCGGATGAACATTGAGCAGACATCTATATATTTGTGGCAACGTTTTATCAAAAATTTGTAAATGGTAATTACCCCAAAAATTGCCATAGCTTGTGCCACTTTTAATTTGTCCGTAAAAACAAACTTATGAACAACATCCAATTCAAAAAAGCCATCGTCCGCTTGGAGGAAATGCGCGAAAAATACAATCACCTTCCAGCCGAATATGACGAGGTGCTGAAAGGAGCTATGCAGGATTCACTGGTTAAACGTTTTGAGTATACACTGGAAATGGCGTGGAAAAGCTGCAAGCGGCATTTATCCGAGGAAGGCTATAGTGAAGTTAAGCGTATGGGTCCAAAAACGCTTATGCGCTTTGCTGGCACCATGAACCTTGTTTCTGACACTGAAAGCTGGAACAGGTACTTTGATGCCCGTAATGGTGCGCATCCTGATGACTTTGAGGTACACACTGATTCAATCCTCGCTGTTGTTGATGATTTCTACGAGGATGTGACTGCTTTGTATCAGACAATTTGTGGAGAAGCATGGAATGACTGAAAAAGACCAGCAAAGCTTCCTTCCAGAGAACCTCAATCACTTCCATATACCCATCTCAACTCATCGATTTTAAAATATTTTTCACCATCACCAAAGAAAAAGTGCCTGTGTACATTATCGTGTACATTACCCAGAATCGAATTAATGAAGGTCAGAGAAGACGGGCACTTAGGTCAACAATTCGAATCCTGTATTGCCCGCCAAATATTTCAAGGGGTTAGAGTGTTAGGGTGAATAGCTGTCAAACTTAACTCACCTTTTTTTCAAGCCTGCTCACCCGAGCAGGCTTTTTTCATTGTGTGCCAAGCATGGCGTAATTCTAGGAGGTGCAAGTCCTCTACAGGCCCTGATGGTAGGAACTGTTAGCTGAAGGCAACTGCGTCGCCGTGAGGCGGGGTGGGGAGGAAGCCGGAGGCAAAAGCCGGACTCGACGAACAGAAACCGGATACAAGGCAGGTGCAAGAAGCACGGGAAATGCACCGTGAGTCTTTGCCAAAAAAACGTAGTGAATAGATTCAGGTGAGAAGCGGGCCATTCCACACATAAGCTCCAGACCTTTTGTGGAAATGGTACATGATAAAACAAAGGCCCGGTTCAGGTATTGAACCGGGCCCTTATGTAACAACATAAGTCATTGAGCATATGCAATTCTACAGCATATTTTAATGCCCTTTGCAGACATGGGCACTTGGTGCCCAGCCATCCATATACCATGCACGCGCACCGTGTATCTGCAGGCCATGATACCTTATATATTCAAGTTGCTCCTCAGAGTAGGTATGACCTTCAATCGGTTGGATTGCCATGATCTCAGTAGGACCGTAAGCTTTTGTCGTAGAATCAGCTACAAAAACAGGTTGCCCACAAGATCCTGAGGGATGTTTTATCGTCAATTTGCCCAACCCTACTCCTTCAGCCATGCAGGGGACATCCACATCTCTGGTTAAATCCATTTGAATTCTCCTTAAAGTTAGTTCAAAAGCATACTCTGGACCACATCGACAGTGTCTATCAAAAAAGCCGTAACAAATTTTTGGGGCATATATGCATGCATCTTAGGCTCATTATGAAAACACTGTAGTGAATAACAACATCACGCGAGTACCTAATCATATAAAATTGATATAAACAATCATATTAAACCTGTTGTCAAAATGGACTTCCTGATCCTGCTCCATTTTTATGGAGTCCCAGTTAAGCCACTTTTCTGCATTCCTGACAGTTTTCAAACTTTTCCGGTGAGATCCATCCATTAGATGAATGTCTTCGTCTCCGGTTGTAATAGGCCTCGATATACTGAAACAAGGCCAGTCTTGCCTCTGTCTGATTTGAAAATCTCTGATGCCGTATGAACTGGGTTTTCAGCGTGCGGAAAAAAGATTCCGCAACAGCATTGTCCCAACAGTTTCCTTTGCGAGTCATAATACCCCCGGCTTTGCCGGGGGTATTATGACTTTTTATTGTTTTCGTGTGTATTCTTAAAAAATATAAGTATATAGTGGTATGCTATATTTATCCTCCACAGGATTGTCTTACTACCAGTCTGCTTTCCAGAACCACCTTACGTGTCGGACGCTTAGGATCATCAATGCGTTTTAGAAGCAATTCGCAGGCGGTCTGGCCTATGGCGTAAGTCGGTTGTTCCACTACAGTAATCGCGGGGCGGGTCATTGAAGTCCATATTGATTCGTCAAAACTTGCAAAAGCTACGGAATCCGGGACAGGCAGTTCTTTATCTCTTATGGCTCTAAATGCACCAGCACCAAGTCGACCATTACTAGTAATGATGGCTTCCGGCGGATTTTCAAGAGTCAATAATTCGGTGACAGCTTTATGGGCAGCTTGATCCGTGGCTGGCAGAATCTTGATTATCACGTTTTCTTCATCAAGCTTCGCCTCACGCACGGCCTGCTCGAAGCCTGCCTTACGCTGCTGGCCTGTGGCACTGTTATCTCCGAAAAGAGCAGCAATACGTTTGTATCCGTGAGAAAGAACATGTCTGGTTAATTCCACTGCAGCCTGGTGGTTATCAATAAGAACCATGTCAGCAGCATAACCGTTTACCTGTCGGTCGATGATGACCATAGGTGATGTGTAGTAGCGGGTCAGCTCAAAATTGTCGGAAAGTCTCAGTGTCGGTGCCAGAATAATTCCGGCTGCGTTTTCACTCTGCATCATTTCAAGATACATACGCTCTTTTTCATGATTTTCATCCGTATTGCAGAATATGACACTGTAATTGTTTTTCTGGGCTACGTCTTCTACAGCTCTTGCTACAGAAGCAAAAAACGGGCTCTGAATATCGGCAACGATAAGTCCAATGTAAGTAGATTTCTTTGACCGTAATCTTTGTGCAGCCTTGTCTGGTCTGTAATTTGCCTTGGCTACGACTTTAAGCACTTTTTCACGTACTTCCTGTCGTACATTTTGTTTACCGCTCAAAACTCTTGATACAGTAGCGGTTGAAACTCCAGCTGCTTCAGCAATATCCTTAATTCTCATATGTTACCTCATCTTATGAGTAAAAATGTAATCGATTACAAAAAAAATTACAATATTTTTGATTTAAAATGATGGTATTTTTCTTCTAACGCCTTGTTAAAAAATACTTTTTAAGACGTGGCATAGTAAAATATCCTCTATTTACATGTCTTAAATTGTGTGTATAATGTAGCCAAATCCTTTTCCAGGTATGGAAGATTGGAAAAGGTAAATATTTTTTGAAACAAGTTGTAATCGATTACAAAAAAATTTCAAAAACATAAATTTGATCTGGGAGGCAGGCATGATCAATTTTGACCGGACGAGCATTGAGCTGGGGGCAACCGCTTCAGGAAAAACAGAAGCGATTGAAAAGGTGGGTAAAATCCTGATGCGGCAGGGGTATATTGAGCCTGAGTATATTGAGAGTATGAAACGCAGGGAAGGCGTTGCAAATACTTTTCTTGGTAAC
This sequence comes from Maridesulfovibrio sp. FT414, assembly GCF_050916235.1. Lineage (GTDB taxonomy): Bacteria > Desulfobacterota > Desulfovibrionia > Desulfovibrionales > Desulfovibrionaceae > Maridesulfovibrio. The sequence goes on along the minus strand of NZ_CP104854.1, from coordinate 4,168,853 downwards.
GGCATATCTATTCCCCACGGCCTGCCAGAAAACAGGGATAAAATTTTGAAGACCGGCGTGGCTGTCTTGCAGGTTCCTGAAGGAGTTGCCTGGAATCCCGGCGAACTAGTTAATTTGGTTATAGGAATTGCTGCCAAATCTGACGAGCATATTGAAATTTTGACTAATCTGACCCACGTACTTGATGACGAAGAGACTGTAGCTCGCCTTGCAGTAACCAAAGATCCGGCGGATATAGTAGGTGTGCTCAGCGGGGAATGCAAAACAGAATCCCGTCCTGCTCCCACACTGGATGTAACTGATTTTGATTCGTCGATTGACGTGACTGTTATGGGTGAGCATGGCCTGCACGCTCGTCCTGCTACCTTTTTTGTTGATATAGCCAAACAGTTCAGTGCTGAAATTCAGGTGGAGTTTGATGGTCGTTCCGGAAACGGCAAAAGTCTCGCTTCCCTGCTTAAGCTCGGTGTCTCCGGCGGAAAGACAATTCGCATTCACGCGAAGGGCTTTGATTCCGGAATTGCTCTTGCTGAGTTGAAGGAAGCAGTGGATGCCGGTCTCGGAGAAGAGGCAGAAGAAGCGCTAGCCACTCAAGTTGCACACGGCTGGACACCTGAAAATGTAAAGAAAACAATTCCCGGCTGTACCGCATCGCCCGGACTCGCCTCAGGTCCGGTGCATCAGTTGACGCAGCGGCGTATTGTGGTCGAAGCCTTGGCTAAAGATCCTCAGCATGAATCAGCCGAATTAACCCACTCAATTGCTGCAGCCCGTCAGAATCTGCATCATCTTTACGAAGAAGTACGGGCCAAGTCCGGTGAGCCTCGGGCAGCTATTTTCAAGGCCCATGAAGCTTTTCTTGATGACCCTGAAATGCTCGCTGAAACCCATGAACTTATTCGCAAGGGTAAAAGTGCAGGGTATGCCTGGCGGCAGGTTATAGATGATCGCGTCCATGCCATGGAACAGCATGCCGATGAGTTGCTTGCAGCCCGGGCAATGGACCTGCGTGACGTTGGTCGCCGTGTGTTGAAACATTTGGCCGGAATTATTCAGGATGAACCGTTCACTCCTGAATCGCCCGTAATACTCATCGCTGAGGACTTAACGCCATCTGATACAGCCCAACTCGACCCTGCTTTCATACTTGGTTTTTGTACCGCCAGTGGCGGACCTACTTCACATTCCGCAATCATTGCCCGTTCACTCGGGATTCCGGCCATAGTAGGTGCCGGTCCCAGTCTGCTTGAAGTTGCTAATGACACCGTGGCAATTCTGGATGGAGATTCCGGCAACCTTTATCTTGAACCGTGCGAAGCCGACATCAAGACCGCAAATGCGGCTAAACTGCAGTTGGAAGAGCTGCGTAATGAAGAGTATCGAACCCGGTTCGAACCGGCTCTGACCACCGATGGTGAACGAATCGAAGTTGTTGCCAACATCGGCAAGGTCAGCGAGGCCGAAAAGGCCGTCAACGCTGGCGGAGAAGGTGTTGGGCTTATGCGTACCGAATTCCTTTTTCTGGAGCGGGATACTCCTCCGGATGAAGAAGAGCAGTACCAGAACTATAAGGCCATGGTTGATGCACTCAACGGCCTGCCTATCATCATCCGAACCCTTGATATTGGCGGAGACAAAGCTGTTTCATATCTTGATCTTCCGCCTGAAGAAAACCCGTTCCTCGGTGAACGCGGAATCCGCCTTTGTTTGAACAGACCTGAAATGTTCCTGACCCAACTGCGCGCCATCTATCGTGCCTCCAAGTACGGCCCCATTCGCATCATGTTCCCCATGATTGCTACTCTTGAAGATCTTGATGCTGCAAAGCGCCTTGCTGAAAAGGCCCGTATAGAGGTCGGAGCCGAGCCTGTTGAAATCGGGATCATGGTTGAAGTCCCATCTGTAGCTGCCATGGCAAGTGAATTCGCCAGAGAAGTTGATTTTTTCTCTGTAGGTACCAACGATCTGACTCAGTACACCATGGCTATCGACCGTGTTCACCCGACGTTAGCCGCTAAAGCGGACAGTCTGCATCCGGCAGTGCTGCGTCTTATTGCTCAAGTGGTCAAAGCTTCCGACGAGGCTGGAATATGGACCGGCGTATGCGGCGGGTTGGCCGGGGAACCACTCGGTGCGGCAATTCTTGCCGGACTTGGAGTAAAGGAACTCAGTATGGTTGTGCCCAGTATCGCAGCAGTAAAGGCCCGTATGCGTACTCTGAGCATGGAGTTGGCCCGTGAATTGGCGCGAAAAGCATTAGCCTGCCGTAACGGTAAGGAAGTCCGGGCTCTGGGCCTGCCTTAATGCGGAGAAGAATATGTCTACAAAGACAAAGATAGTAACTGTAACGATGAATCCGGCCATAGATCTGGCCTGTAAGGTTCCGGATTTCACCGCCGGGAAGGTCAACAGGGTAACCGAATATCAGACAGATGCGGCAGGCAAGGGTGTAAACATAGCCGTTCTGCTACGCAAATTTGGTCTGCCGGTTGTTGTAACCGGATTTCTGGGGCGGGATAATGCCGGCATATTTGAGAAGTTGTTCTCAGAGAGAGGGCTTGTTGATGACTTTGTGCGGGTTCCTGGCGAAACGCGCATCGGCATAAAAGTCCTTGATCCGAGCACTGAATCAACAACTGACATCAATTTCCCCGGTCTGTCTCCGAATGAGGAGCATGTTGAAGAGTTGATGCGCAAGGTCGAGCAACTGGCTGGGGATGCATTGATGGTAGTAATCGGTGGAAGTCTGCCATCGGGTGTTTCTCCGGATGTTGTCGGACGAATGGTAACGGTTATTAAGGGCAAGGGTGCAAAAGCGGTGGTTGATACCAGCGGTCCGGCTCTATTCAGTGCAATCAAGGCCGGTCCCTGGCTGATCAAGCCTAATGACGATGAGTTGTCAGAGTTGGTTGGGCGTCCGCTCAAGGATAATCGGGATATTCTTGATGAAATGAGAAACATGAACAGGGCCGGAATTGGCAATGTGGCTGTTTCCCTGGGATCGCGGGGAGCCCTGTTCACAGATGGAGTCGAGGAGCTTTTAGCGAAACCGCCTAAAATTGAGCCTGTCAGCACTGTTGGGGCAGGCGATGCCATGATAGGCGGTCTGGTTGCGGGAGTTGCGCTCGGGCTTTCATTAAAGGAACGGATACGCCTCGCAACATCCTTGTCTGCCGCTACTGTGGCTCAGGCTGGTCCCAGTCTGGAACGGCTTGATGTTGCTAAGGAGTTGGAAGAACAGGTAACTGTTGAAGCGATAAGCTTGTAAGGGGGAACTTTTATGTCGAAGATTGTTGCCGTAACGGCGTGTCCTACCGGCGTTGCCCATACCATCATGGCTGCCGAAGCATTGAAAAAAGTCGGAGCCAGCATGGGGCACAGCGTGGAGGTGGAAACTCAGGGGGCAGAAGGTGTAAAGGATGTCCTTAGCCAGCAGGCCATTGACGCGGCCGATGTGGTCATCATAGCCGCAGATATTCATGTTGATCCGGCCAGATTTTTGGGTAAGCCCATGCATGCGGTCTCTACAAGTGACGCTATTCGCAAGACAAAGGAAATTATTGAAACCGCGTTGAAGGAAGCTGAGGATTTCAGTGCACAGGCACTCTCTACTGCATCCGATGGTGGACAAAAATATATTGTAGGAGTCACTTCCTGTCCGACCGGTATTGCCCATACTTTCATGGCAGCAGAGGCATTACGCAAGGCTGCTGAGGGTCTCGGTTATGAAGTCAAGATTGAGACTCAAGGTTCTGTCGGCGCCAAAAATGTTCTCACTGAAGAGGACATCGCCCGAGCTGATGCAGTTGTAGTTGCCGCGGACGCATTTGTTGATCTCAAGCGATTTGCAGGCAAACCTCTTTATGAGACCGGCACCAAGGCTGCCCTCAGGGAAGGTGCGCAGGTTATTAAGTCTGCTTTAGCAGCCGTTCCTGTGGTCAAGCAGGATCTTGCCGGACAGGTTGAGGACTTGAAGAAAGAACGTTCCGCGGCACGGACCGGACCATATCGCCACCTCATGACCGGCGTTTCCTATATGCTTCCGGTAGTTGTCGCCGGTGGTCTTCTTATTGCGTTGGCATTCGCCTTTGGTGGTATTTACGCAGGAGACAAGCAAGGAACTCTTGGCTGGGCACTTATGCAGATCGGTGGGTCCGGAGCATTTTCCCTGTTCGTTCCTGTGTTAGGGGCGTTCATTGCATATTCTATAGCCCAGAGGCCCGGCATCACACCCGGTCTTGTCGGTGGATTGCTTGCCACTCAGGTAGGTTCCGGATTTCTTGGCGGTATTGTTGCCGGTTTCATTGCCGGTTACCTGACCAAGTTCCTTAATGACAAGATCAAGCTTCCTCAGAACCTGCAAGGTCTCAAGCCGGTCTTGATCCTGCCGTTTTTATCTACCCTCGTGGTAGGTCTGCTTATGATTTATGTAATCGGACCGCCGGTAAAGATTGCTCTGACATCTCTTTCCGAATGGTTGCAGTCCATGCAGGGAACAAGTGCTCTGGCTCTCGGCCTGCTGCTTGGTGCAATGATGGCCTTTGACATGGGCGGCCCGGTAAACAAGGCTGCATACACCTTTGCGGTCGGGCTGCTTTCTGCAAAGATCTATGGCCCCATGGCCGCGGTAATGGCTGCGGGTATGACTCCTCCGTTGGGGCTGGCCCTGGCTGCAAGTCTGTTCAAGAATCGTTTTACCGAAGATGAACATGAAGCGAGCAAAGCTGCATTTGTTCTGGGTATATCCTTCATCACAGAAGGTGCGATCCCGTTCGCTGCACGTGATCCGTTCCGGGTAATTCCCTGTATTATGCTCGGATCAGCGGTGACCGGAGCCATCTCCATGACCATGAAGTGCACGCTGATGGTTCCCCACGGCGGAATCTTCGTCCTCCCCATTCCCAACGCGGTTACTGGGCTTATCCCGTATACTGTGGCCATCATCGTTGGAACAATTGTCACTGCCGGAGCGCTTTTTGTCGCCAAGAAGCCCATTGAACAGGCGACATAGAAGTCGCCAGAATCCACTAGTAATGAAGCTCCCCCAACTTCTTTTGAGTTGGGGGAGCTATTTTGTTGCACGCTTAAGCTTGTGGTGGACTCAGGTCCACTAAGAATGGCAACGGGGTTAACCGAACTATAACGAACGTGGAAAAAACGAAAAACCCTTGCTATTCTATTGAATAACAAGGGTTTAGTTAACGCTAAAAAACGATATGGGACAGTATGAAATGGGGCTTATGGTGGAGGCGGGGGGAGTCGAACCCCCGTCCGAGAACGCTCCGCCAAGACGTCTACAGGTTTAGTCCAAGTATTGAATCTCGTTCATATGAACGCCCCTGAACAGGCAACATATGAACCAGCCTGCCTAACTTTCTCGCCTCTTCCGGGACATGCAGCCGGAAGAATAGCCAGCCTGATAGGGTGTTATCACAGTCCTCATCAGACATCGGGACTGTGACACGGCGTGCTTAATTAAGCAGCCAGTGCGTAATCGTAATTGTCGTTGGCAATTATGATTGTGCCGCTTTTAACGAGGCCAGCGGCGCCTCGACCTGCAATCTTGGCTTCATTCATCCCCGTCGAAACCAGTGCGCCCCCATTTCAAAGAACCTTTTCAATTAGTATCTAATGGTTTAATTTGAAGAAGCAAGGGGGTTGCTCAACATTCAATTAGATTCATAATTGATGAAAATTTGTTCATATCTATGTGTTAACAGACGGCTTTGTCAATTCTATTTTAATGACTTAGCAAAAAAAGAGCGAATCAGCGTTTACTGTCTTCTTTGGTTGGTCCTTGCGATCAACAAAAATGATTTTTGTGAATTTCGAGTGCTTTTTTGAGATGACGCGTCCACTAACTAGTACTATTCTGATTCAGGGTTTAAGTCAGAGAGATGATTGCTGATAAAATCTTCGACGTGAGTTCTATCGATCGGGTGTGAAAACATAAATCCCTGAACTTCATCGCAGGACATATCCTTCAGCATACTCAACTGGCTGGATTCTTCTACCCCTTCTGCAACAACATTCAGCCCCAGACTTTTGGCCATGGTGATGATCGTCCTTACTATTTCCTGTTGAGGTTTGTCGGAATTATTACCAGAAATGAAAGATCGGTCGATCTTTAACCCGTTAATAGGGAATCGCTGCAGATAACTCAGCGAAGAGTATCCTGTTCCAAAATCATCTATGACCAGCTGTACACCCATTTTACGCAGGGCAGATAGTTTGGCCATTGTTTCCGCCGGATTCTGCATCAGGCAGCTTTCAGTCAGTTCAAGCTTAAGATTTCCCGGATCTAGACCTATCTGTTCAAGGCAACTTTTAACAAACTGTGTAAAGTTGGGCTGGGCAAACTGCTTAAAAGAAAGGTTTACATTCACAGTAAGTTCTTTTGCGCCAGTAACATCGATCCACTGTTTCATGCTTCGGCATGCCTCGCGTAATATCCACTGACCCAGAGGGACAATCAGTCCGCTTTCTTCCGCAAGGGGAATAATGACTGAAGGGGAAACCATGCCTCTGTCCGGACTGTTCCAGCGGAGCAGAGCTTCAAACCCTTTGAGCTGTCCAGATGAAGTTCCCATAATAGGCTGATAATGAAGTGAAAGTTCTTCATTATGAATGGCCTCTCTTAAATCGTTTTCAAGCTCTACTTCTGCAATAAGTCTGGAGTGCATCCTCTGGTTGAATACCTTGAATTTTGAGCGGCCCATTTCTTTGGCTCTGTACATGGCAATATCAGCATCGCGCATAACTGCATCAGCATCATCGTACTCGTCGTTTCTGAGCACAATGCCTATGCTTGCACTGGACGTTACTTTGTTTTCAGATAACTCAAGAGGGAGCTGCAACGAATGCTGTATTCTTTTGGCAATCCGTATTACTTCCTGATAAGATGAAAATTCTTCAATAACAATGCCGAATTCATCTCCACCCAGACGGGCAACAGTATCGACTTCGCGGATGCAGGAGCTAATGCGGTCGGCTATGGCAATAAGGAATTCGTCTCCGGCGTGGTGTCCGAGGGTATCGTTGATCCATTTGAACCGATCCATATCAAGCATCATCGCAGCAAACCGATAATTTTTGTGCCGCTTTGCTCTTTTCAGGGCTCTGGAAAGACGTTCGGAAAATAACACCCGGTTAGGCAGACCGGTTAATGAATCATGAAAAGCCTGATGTGCGAGTTGATCCTCAAACGCCTTGCGCTGTGTAATGTCTGTGTAGATATAGTAGATTCCGCTGAGTTCTCCATCGACATGAATTGGGTAGCCGATAACTGAAATGGGTATCAGCCTGCCGTCCTTGTGCCGCCGCATGGTTTCTTTATCTACAAGACGTCCAGTCATGACATTTTCGCTGAACTGCTTGGCTTCAGCCTGAAGTTCCACAGGGACAACCACGCTCCGGTTGTATGACCCAAGAACCTCATTGCGGCTGTAGCCGAACAATTGTTCAAACCCTTTATTCACATCTTGGATTATGCCTTGAGTGTTAACCTGAACGATCGCCTGAGGCGAACTTTCAAACAGCTGTTGGAAATATGCCTGCTGGGTGCGAAGCTGTTGCTCATTTTGTTTACGCTCAGTGATGTCGCGTATTATGGCCATGTAGAAAGGCATGCCTTTAGCTGGTGTAATTACAGCCTCAACAGGGAATTCAGTACCTCCGATTCTTGTACAGTTCAGTTCCACGGTCCGGGAGCTGAACAGCGACTCTGTAGGTACAGATTCTGAACTGATAAGGTCTGTAAATTGAAATTCGTCAAGGGTGCCTGCTCCGGGGAGAGCGAACATCTCGCGGGCTCGGGGATTGGCCTGCAGGAGGGCAAGTGAATCGCGTGAAAAAGTCAGTATGCCATCTGTTGCGGAATGTATGATCGCCTCTGTTTTGGATACGCTTTCTTCAAGAGCCGACATTACCTGGTTGTAACAGGTGGCTATTCTGCCCACTTCTGTAAACGGTTCCACTGGTATTCGGAGTGAAAGATCCTGTGTCTGGGCCTGTAACTCCATTGTATGGAATAGATCCAGCAAGTCAGTGTGCGCTCCGTGTTCTGATATATTGAGACCGACCTCCTCTTCTTCCGGAGTTACTCGCAGGGGGGTAATCCTGTTAATCAGGTTAAGCAGCACGTAGGGGAACAGGAATGCCACTCCAAATGCCGCCACGATCCCTGTGCTCTGAATGACAATCTGGTCATACATGTTTAAGCCTGTGCCGATAAGTTCTGGATCTCCGAACAGGGCTACAGCCAGAGTCCCCCAGATTCCACACCCTAGGTGAACTGGTACAGCTCCAACGGCATCGTCAACTTTGGCCTTTTCTAATATTTTTTCAAACCAGACGCAAAGAACACCGGCAATGCCGCCGATGATTACGGCATCAGCCGCGTAAACAACATGGCAGTTGGCTGTAATTGCAACGAGTCCTCCCAGAGAACCATTTATTATGTTGTTTACTTTTGGAATCCTGCTGTCAAACCAGCCAAGCAGGGTGCAGGTCATTCCCCCTGCGACACCGGCAAGCGCTGTGTTGGCTATAATTAGAGGAACAGATGCGTCGAGGGTTAAAGTTGATCCTCCGTTAAATCCGAACCAGCCGAACCAGAGCAACATGGTGCCCAGAACGGACATAGGCAGGTTGGATGCGTTCATTTCGCGAACTGTGCCATCGGCCGTAAAGCGCCCGTTACGTGGACCAATGATAAGCAAAGCTGCGAGAGCTACCCATCCTCCGACAGAGTGAACTACCGTCGATCCGGCAAAATCCACAAAACCTCTCGAGCCAAGCCATCCTGTCAGCTGTCCGTTTTCCAATCCATTCCAAGCCCAGTTGCCGAATACAGGGTAAACAAGAACAGAAAGGATTACTGCAACTATGAGGTAGGTGCTGAATGACATGCGTTCGGCAATGGCTCCGGAAAATATTGTTGTAGCAGTACCGCAAAACATGGTTTGAAAAATGAAGAAAGCGGTCAAGTATGCGGAAGAGTTCAGTGGCAGGAAAAAAGAATCGGAACCTATGAGTCCAAGATATTCACTGCCGAACATAACTCCGTAACCAAGAGCCCAAAAGCTGATGGTCGATAATACAAAGTCGGCAAGGTTTTTGGCAGCAACGTTAATGGAATTCTTTGACCTTGTAAGACCTGATTCAAGACACATAAAGCCTGCCTGCATCAGAAAAACAAGAGCGGAGCAGATTAGAATCCACAGCATATCAACTAGCGATTTGTCCATGACTATTTCCTTCGCATTTGTCGGCTTATTTTTTCAAAAAAGTAATTTAAAAAAGACAAATCAGGTCTATTTGCAGATCATTTGCCTTTTTTTGTACAAAATCAGACAATGAGAAGGTTGTCAAAATAATAATTTACTGTTTTTGATCTGATGTTGGGAGAGGATAGTCTGTGATAAAAATATTGAATGAGTATGGTGTTGTTTTGAAAATACTTCGGATGGTCAGGTAAATAGGACTCAAATAGGATAAAGGTCGCCAGCGTAACTATAGACTGTTTAACCTTACTGGCGAGGAATGTTGTTTGTGTCTTGATGCAACGTATGTGAAAGGGGTGTTTTTATGAAATTGTAGCAAGTGTACCTATAATTATTCTGCGTACGGACATCAAAAGCAGACGGAATCGTGTGTGTATAGGACTGTATGTGGCCGTCTTCTGTATGTATAAATTAATGTAAGTATTGATTTTTAATTATGTTTTTTCAACTGTGAATAAATGCAAAAAAGACAGTAGCCGATTTAAAAATCTCAATCGGTTAAAAAGAATGCAGTTATGGCATAAAAGGTAAATATGAAGATTACTGTTCCCAGCCTTCTTTGCAGGATCCGCAAAGTTTATCGCAGAGTGGAGTTTCAAGAGGGTCGAATCCTCCTGTGCGAATTTCTCCGGTCAGGGTGTTCCTGCATGAATATTCCAATTCGTATTCGCAGACCCAGTCGGCAAGGACATCGTTATTAACATCCATACACTTGACTTGCACTGCTCCGAAATTGACCCGCTCATCTATGCAGCCGGTTCCGTTCTGACAGTGGTAGACGGTAACATCTGCCAGGGAAGCTGAAGCACTGCCAAAAGTCATCGCAGCAAAACTTATGGCGGCCAGTAATTTTTTATTCATTAGGCACCTTCCTGCCAAGTTATAAGTGATTCATGCTTGAATGGTATAACAATAGGGCTTCCTTGTCATCGGACAAAGTGCTAAAAACTCTCTGGTCAATTTTTAAATATAAGGAGATGTTATGCAGAATCCATTCAAGTTTTATGACTATCAGGGGAAGGCGTATATATATGATACAAATCAGAAAAGAATTTTCTCCATGGGTGTTGAGGAGAGCGGTGATGTTGAGCTGGAAATGGAAGTGAAAATTCTTGAAAGTGGCGAGGAAATCAGCAAAGAGCGGGCATGGGAAATTTGCGGCCTGGACAAGCTTTAGCCATGCTGATTTCGTCCACTCTGTCGGGCTGATATTCAGACATTACGTCTTTGAATGCTCTGGTGCACTCAGGACAGAGCTCAGAGCTTGCTTTGTTCTCAATAAATTCCATGGCTGCTACATGAGTGAAGGCCTTCTTGTACGGCCGGTCAGTTGTCAAGGCGTCATAAACATCGGCAACGGATATTATCCTTGCCCAAAGTGGAATTTCATTTCCACCGAGGCCATGAGGGTATCCTTTGCCATTCATTTTTTCATGATGGTGAAGTACTGCCGGTATAATGTCTTCCATACTGGGGATCGGATTCAGGATTTCAGCGCCAAGTACAGGGTGCTGTTTTATGCAGGCAAATTCCTGATCTGATAGGGGGCCGTTTTTGAGCAGAATGTCGTCGCGTATCCCTATTTTCCCGAGATCATGGAGTTTTGCCGCAAATTCTATGCGCTCTGTATCTCTTTCCGCCAATGAAAGTTTTTCAGCTGTTTTAACAGACAGGAAAGAAACGGTATCCGAATGTCCGCGAGTATAGGAGTCTCTGGCTTCAAGGGCCTGAATGAGGCTGGTAATGCTTCCCATGAGCAGTGTGCGCTCTTTTTTGAATAGCTCACGCTGCTGAAGTACGATCTGGAAGTGGTCGCTAAGCAGTTTTTCTGCAGTAATAACCAATTGGTCAATATTGAACGGCTTAACCAGAAAGGCCGCTGCGCCTTTGTGCAGCAGTTCCCGCATTGTCCTGCGGTCTGAGCCTGAGCTCATTACTACAAATGGAATATGGGAAAGATTTGGATGGTTCTGAACTTTTTCACAAAGCTGTATGCCGTCCATGACTGGCATGCATATGTCTGAAAGAATAAGATCGGGGGCAACCTGACTTACTATTTCGAAGGCTTCTGCTCCGTCAGATGCTGTAATGACTTTGAATCCTGCTGCAGAAAGTCCTGCATCAACAATTTTAAGAATGTATTTGGAGTCGTCAACGACTAATACAAGTCGGTCTCGCAATATTTTAGAGCGGCTGAGTATGTCTTTAATATATGGTAGAAGATCCTGTCTGGCCTTGTTTTTTGTTATGTACGCAGCCGCCCCAACTTCAAAACCTTTTTCAATATGTTCGCTTTTTTCGTTGCTGGATAGGATAATTACTGGTGTAGACTGTGTGTCCGGGTTTTTCTTTATTTCGGTACAGAGTTGATACCCGTTCATTCCGGGCATAATAATATCGGTGATTACCAGGTCATAGTGATTTTCCCGGGTCAGGTTGAGGCCTTGGAGTCCATCTACTGCTTCGGTTACGTCGATTGAATGCTGACGCAGTTGTGAGCAAATAACCGAACGAATCGTTTTGCTATCATCAACAATAAGAACCTGCGGGTTACGCATTCAAACTCCGGACTCTACGAAATAATATTTTTTATACCGGCAAACACCTGCTGCACTTTCATTCAATAAAATTACTGACGGCAAAAGTAAAGGCCGGAGCATATGCTCCGACCTTAAACATAAACTAATAACAACCTACTTGTTTTTATAAGGAATCATCTCTATCCAGAGGACAGCTCCGAGTTCAACAGCTTTACCTTCAATTTTATAGTCAGCGTCATTCAGACCGGCAAAACCCCACCATCCTGCTTTCGGGCAGGCAAAGGTGAAAACACCGTTTTCGTCGCAGAGGACTTCCTGAGTAACCATGCATTCATAAGGAGCAACAAACTTTGAGTCTTTGTTGTAGTACTCGACTTCTACCCGGGTATACGGAGCTGGTTTGCCATCGAGTAGAACTATTCCCTGGAAAACGTTGCCGGCATAGTTACCCCAAGGACGGGTCAGAGGAACTATTTCAGTCTTAGCTCCAATGGGTTTGTTCCACTCCTCTCCTTCATTGAAAGCTGACACAACGGTCTTGGTGTAGTGAATGATGTAGTTGTCTTCCGCAGGTTCAGGGTAGGGTGTGGGTTCCATGAAAAATGTGTACATGCCGGGGCGCTTGAATCTGTATTCAGCTTTGAAGGCTTCGTGATTCATATTTTTGCTTTGTTTCAGTGTCGGCAGCAGATCTGTTTCCTGTCCATCAAAGAAGACGCTGAACTTTTTGGGAGTTACCAGATTCATACCGACCATCTCAAATGGGTGAGAAAAAGAAAGCTCCAGTTCGGTAGATTTCCTAGAGGGTTCTATGATTGAGTTTTTTGGGATAAGCATGCCGAAATGGGCGAAGGCCGAACTGCAAAAGATAAGAGCAAGTACAGTTGTAAAAAGGCAGACAGACAGTTTGCGCATGAGATAGCTCCGCATAATGTTGAAAGGTTATTTTTTTCTGGAAGAGAAAAATGCCGCTATTCCGAAAAGTCCCAGGATGTATCCTATCCCGGAAAATATTTCATGGACTCCAGGTCCTTTTTCCTGTTGAGAGATTAGCATCCGCTTGACCGCATCCACTTTATTATTGAGGTCATCCAGACGTTTGTTCAGAGCTGCCATGTCGGCTGATGGAACAGGTGTGCTGGAAGGTGCTTGCGGAGTTGATTCTATCTCTGCTTTTACTTCATCTGCGGCTTCTGTTGTCCCCGGAAAGAGTTCTTCTGCCTGCAGAGTCCATTCTCCGCGGTGTCCTTCAGAAGCATGCAGGACTATAAGCATTCCGCTCTTGCTTTTTTTTATTTCTTCCGGGATGTCAAAATTGAAGTTACCATCATCGTCGGTTGTTCCTGTCAAAACGAGCTTTCCATCCGCGGTATTGAAAATTTCGACTTTTCCCTGATGAACTCTCTTGTTTTTGCTGAAATAACTTTCCGTAAAAATTTTATCTCCCTCTGGATAGGCAAATACGCTGACCCTGTGCGCGAAGGCAGTACCGCAGGTAAACATTAACGTGGCTATTAGAGTAGAAAATAGAAAACAACGTAGCTTGAAGGATTGTATTTTCAATTTTTGAACACCTTTTTTGTTGATTAATAAAAATCTATTCTTCCTTCGGTAACACCTCTTGTGAATTCGTAGTACCGCAGGCGGTGTATCAAGTCAATAACTTGGCCCAAATAAAGTAGAGTCAATAAAAAAGGCCGGTAAACCGGCCTAGTTAAGACAACGTGTATGATTGTTAATTAAATGTGTATCCAAGGTTGAGCGTGGTATCTAAGAATCCGTCCGGATCATGTGATTTGGTCCCTAGTGTTTTTAGATAACGGACGTCTGTTCCGATTGTGAACCCGGAGTCAAATTCGTACAGAACACCGGCTCCGCCACCAACCACAGGAGCTCCGTCTGATAGGCTGAAAAGAGTATTCGGGTAGGAGAAAAAGGAGTAACCGCCATGCAAGGCTACATACGGGGTCCAGACAGGATCTGTATAGAAACGGTAGAGAAGGGCGGCAGTTGCTGTATATGTGTCAAAGCTCTTTGACTTGTAGTCGTAGGCTGTGCCGTTTGTCGAGTTGCTGCCTCCAACTGTACCGGACTTTCCTGAACTGCGGCTCATGGTAAAATCGCCGCCAACACCAAATCCTGATGGGTAAAAGTGACGTACACTTGCTCCTCCCATGCCCCCGAATGTTGAATACGGAACCGTGCTGGACGGTTTGCTCTTTAGCTGTGTTCCGAAGGATGCTCCTGCGAAGGTTTCGGACTTTTTCTTGGGAACCATAAAACCGGTATTTTTAGTGCGTCTGGTTTCCCTGTTAACCTGCACAGCAAGTTCATAGTCCTTCTTGGCTATGTCTCCGGGTTCCATCATTTTGGGTTTTTCCCCATCCTGTTGGGTTCCAGCTAAAGATGGAGAGGAAGATGCCGCAGAAGTAACTGCTTGTGAGGTGTCTGTTTGCGCCGGAACAGAACTGACAACTGCTGCCGGACGTGCAGGCCAAAGTCCAAGTGTTTGAGGTTTTTGAACCTGTATATAGTGAACTTTTGAAGTAGGGCGTTGTCCCGTGGGCTTAGTAACGGGAGGAGTCGGTTTATGCTGCTGGATTGGTTGTGGCTCAGGCTGTGAGGACCTCGCATTCAATTCTGCGATGATCTCTTCCGATGAGGCGTCCTTCTCTGCGATATCTTTATTTGTTGAAGTGGGCAATTCTATTGGAGCTGCAGGTTCAGGTGCGGGAGCGTTGATACTTTCAACTGCACCGGCATCTATCAGATCTTTGACCAGCGACTTACCGTTTATAGTAATATCACCGACTATGTCATCTCCGGATTTGCTGAGTTCACGAACGTCAACGTCTTTCATCAGCACGATATTGCTGCTGTCCAGAATAGCCTTCTCCTGTGAAATACCCATGGATGGACGAACTCCGGCCAGTTTGACTTTTACAGGAGTCTGCCCATCCTTGAGAACTACGAAGGTATCCGCTTTTTCGACAGCAACGATTTTTCCCTGCCATCCTAAGGAAATAGAGGGGATCAAAACCAATACAACTGCTAGTGCTACAATTTTTTTTTTCATAGTTACCGTCTGGCATTTCGTAATGTTTATACCACTATAGATCGGCTTTGCTCTAATAAACTTAATACGTTTTTATGCAATATTTTACATTATTATTTTTTAATTTTAATAGCTCGATTAGCATTCAGACAGCTCTCTCTTGAGAATCGCTTCCTGACGAATTAAGTTAAACTCCGGCTGTACCTGACCGTTCCGCATGGGTTTTCATTTGGTTCTTTTGTTCATTGGTGTTAGCGTTAAATTTCAACACCGGGAGGCAATGTGTTCAGAACTGCGATCTTCATATTGATCTTCAACTGCCTGTCTATCTCTTTGTGCATGGCTGATGAGTTGGTTTTCGTCACTCTCGACAATACACCTCAAGCATACTTTGAGGATGGCAAAGTGACAGGCTTTCTTGCCGATATAGTAACCGAAGCGGCTCGCAGGGCCGGTTACGAATCCACTGTTCTGATTGTCCCATGGAAAAGAGCTCTGGCGATGGTTGAGAAAGGGTCTGCTGATGCAATTTTTAACGCAGGCTATACTGAGCAGCGAAACAAATTTATGAGATACCCAAATAACATTTTAATCACAGAGAAAATTATTGCCTTACGCAAAACAGGATCTAAATCTTACCTTGGTTATGATTTAAAAGGAGCAGACAAATATGTTGTCGGAGTCGGGCGAGGCTTCTTCTATGGCCAACGTATTCAGGATGCCTTTGACCGTGGCATTTTCAGGAGAGTTGAAGAAGTTCCCAATATCGATCTGAATGTCAAAAAGCTGTTGCTGGGCAGAATAGATTTTTTGTTGGCAGATTATTACCCAGTTATGAAGTTTTTGAGCGACAACAGGCTGATGGATCAGGTTGAACCAATTTTGTCTCCGGAAACAGGGCTGCCTGTGATATTCTCTGAATCTAATACCTACCTTGCTTTTTCAAGAAAGAAAAAAACACCTGCATTCAACAGTGTGAACAAGGAGCTGGAAAGGATGATAGAGGATGGAAGTTACAACGAGATAATCGCAAAGTATATTCCTGCGGATAAAGTCTTTTAGTTCAAGATTCTACCGCCAACCAATTGGTTCATAGCCTTTTTCCCGTAAACAACGTTCTACAAAGTTTTTGTAAACTGAATCTTCGTTGTCGCTCATAGCTCCACCTGCAGCGCCTCCTGCTGCCCCGCCAACAGCACCGGCAAGAGCAGAGGAGCCGGGGCTTCCAGTTACTATACCTATCCCCAAACCGATTACACCGCCGATAATTCCTCCTTTGGCACCTGTTTTCACTGCGGTTTTACCTCGGGATTGTTTGCCGACGCTTTGTTCTGCCAAATCAAGGCAGGCTTTTATGTCTGCTGAAGCTGTGGCCTCACCAACTTCCTTGTAGTGTTCATTGGGGTAGAGGGCAGGTTTTTTTGCGCAGGCCGGACATACGGCAAAAAGAACAGCAATGATCACGATTGGTAGCTTTGATGTAAATTTTTTAATCATTCTGAACCTGTGTTCTGGGAAGTTTGAAAATAAATTTAGAACCTTTTCCAACCTCAGAGTCGACTTCGAATACGCCCTTGTGGTTCTGGGTAATTATAAAAAAAGAAACAGAAAGTCCAAGGCCGGTTCCAAAGCCGGGAGATTTGGTGGTAAAGAACGGTTCAAATATACGTCTTCTTACCTCATTGGTTATTCCCGGGCCATTGTCTTCGACTTCGACAGTAACGTATTTGGCATCCTGCTGTGTGCGTAAAATCAGGCGTGGAGCTCTAACTTTCGATGTCTCATACATAGCATAGGCAGCGTTTTTGATCAGGTTGAGCAGCACCTGCTCTATTTCGATTCTGTAGCAGGCAACAAGGGCCAGATCATTTTTGAAATCTTTTATTATTTCAGTGTGTCTGAAGTCATATTTTTTCTTTAAGTCATAGTCGCAGGAAATAATATCAAGAATTCCTTCAATCAGCTCGTTGAGATTACAGCTCGTCATACCGGCTTCATTTCTTCTTGTGAAATCAAGCATATTCTTTACTATTACTGCTGCTCGCTCTCCTGAATTCTGAATGCCCTCCAGCATACGGACTATCCCCCTTTCCTCCATATAATTATAGATCTGGTCGCAACTGCAACCCTGCTTATGGGCGATTTCAATGTTTGCCTTATTTGCAGGTGAAATTCGGCGCAGAATATTCTGGGCACCCTGTAGTATGCCCGCCAGAGGGTTGTTTATCTCATGAGCCATTCCGGCGGCCAGTCCGCCCACTGAAAGCATTTTTTCTGTTTGAATGAGCAGATCCTGCGTTTTAACCTTCTCCGTCATATCTACGAGTGAAGCGACCCTATCCGTGCTGTCGTCGATAAGACCTACAAAAACATGGATATTTCTAATTTCTCCGCTACGCCTCATAAATTTGAAATCGTATGACGTTGGAACTGACATGTTACCCGCCTTTCTTGACAACGCATACTCACGCATTCTTGCGAGGTCTTCAAGGGAGACAAATTCAGTCCATTTCATTTTGTTTTCAATTTCGGTCTTAGAGTATCCACTCAACTCTATGAAATTGTTATTACAGCGTTTAATAGTGAAATCCTCTCCAAGAATAACAGTGGCGGTGCCGGTGTTCTCAAACAGGCTGCGATAATATTTTTCACTCTTTGTCAATTTTTTTTCAAACAACATCTTTTGATGAATTTCATTTTTGAGCTTGCGGGCAATATAAACGGTGAAACAAAGAATAATGATGGTAATTGTGAATAAGGAGCTGATATAAATAGCAGTTTCCTTTTTCATGACCACGCTGCCTTCCGTGGGATCAAAATAGAAGGATGAAAGATCCCTCTTTTTAAGCGTATTTACATCTTCATGAAAGTAGTCACAGATATTTTCCCATCGTTTTGGATTAATATGACCTATTTTTACAAGGTCAGGCTGCACAAGCTTCTGTATCGCAGCTGCCTCGAATCTGAGATGCTCTTTTGATTTAAGTGAACCGAATTTATTGATGATAATATCAATGAGTTCTTCGGTGTGTGAAAGTGCATAAGCCCAGCCTTTCAGGCTGGCACGTAGAAATTTTCTTACTCGTTCAGGATTATTTATAACCTGCTTACGGGAAGTAAAGAGCGTATCACCATAAAAATCTATGCCATATGTGGATGGGTAGATAATGGAGTAAGGAACTTCCTTCTCTTCAAGGTAATATGGCTGGTTTGTAAGATATGCTGCTATTACATCAATTTCCGGATCAAAATAGTCTTCCGGAGTTGCAAATCTGTCGATGAGGGCAAGGCTGGAAAGGGCTATTCTCTCTTTACGAAGCATTGATATAAGTTCGATATCCTGAGTGGCCGTACTCATCAGCACTGTTTTGCCTTTAAAATCGTGTGGACTGTGGAGAAGGGGAGGGGTCTTGGAAAGAAAAACAAGTGGTGAATGCTGAAAAACTGAAGCCAGAAGAACTACATCCTTTCCCTGCAAGTAATCCAGAAGAATTGCTGAATTGCTGACACCGAAGTCAGCCTTCTCCTCAAGGACAAGGTCTACAGGATTAAAACTGAGATCCCGTTCAATGATCGTAACATCCAATCCTTCCTCGGTATAGAACCCCTTTTCAAGTGCTGCGTAATAGCCTGCGAACTGAAACTGATGAAACCACTTAAGTTGTAATGTTACATTATCCTGCTTGGCTGAAGCAGGTGAAATGCATAGAAATAAGACAAGAACTGTCATCAGAATGCACAGTCCTGAATATCGTCTGGCGGGTGAGATGCCGTTAAGTCGGAGATAATTCAAAGTTACAACTCTGGTGCTGGCTGTTATTGTTAGGTGCAACAATAGCAAAAAGATTGATTTAAGGAAATAAATCTTGAGTGGAAAAGACGGGAATCTGAAGAATTAGAAAAGAAAAGGCCCCAGTGTTTACGCACTGAGGCCTTGTATTTACTGGTAGCGAGGAAGGGAATTGAACCCCCGACACTGCGGATATGAGCCGCATGCTCTAACCATCTGAGCTACCTCGCCATGATGTGGACTTCCTGTCCAACGAGGAGAGTTAATATACACTCTCATAAAACTTGGCAAGCAAAAAATGACTTAAATTACAATATAATGTTTATACCGTAGCGGTCATGTTTAGCCAAAGAAAAAGCCCTGCTCTGCAGGGCTTATTGTGTACTGGTAGCGAGGGAGGGAATTGAACCCCCGACACTGCGGATATGAGCCGCATGCTCTAACCATCTGAGCTACCTCGCCATGATATGGACTTCCCGTCCAACGAGGAGATTTACTATACGCTATGGATTAACTTGGCAAGTAAAAAAGTAATTTTTTTTAATTTTTATCAAAATAACCTGTAAACGTGGCAGGTTGTAGGACCAAACGATTAGGACCAGAAGAAGAGAACCAAGGGAGCCAAGGCTAACCTGTAATAGGCAAACGGGCGAAGCGTAAGCTTGCCAAGCAGATAAATGAATCCTTTTACTGCCGCCCATGCTGAAACAAATGACACAATAAATCCAACAGCAAGGAATGGAATGTCTGCGGTGGAGAAAAGCTGGTAGCTTTTTAACATGTCGTAGCCCGTTGCCGCGAACATAATGGGGACCGCTGCAATAAATGAATATTCTGCAGCAACCTTGCGTTGCGCCCCGAGCAGCATACCACCCATAATGGTAGCTGCAGAACGTGAAAATCCCGGCCAAAGAGCCAGACACTGAAAGCAGCCTATACCGAGTGCCAGTTTGGGAGTGATTTCGTCGATGGTAAGGCAGTGCGGATTTTTTTCTTTTCTCTCTACTATTAAAATCATGATTGCACCGACACCGAGAGCCCAGGCCACTGTATGAGGATTAAACAGGTGCTCCTTGATAAATCCGTGGGCGAGAAGTCCTAGCAGTGATGCCGGAAGGCTGGTCAAAAACAGCATGTAAAGCCCGCGGAAGCCGGAAAAAAGCTGGCCGGGAACAGGAAAAAGGAGTCCCCAGAAACGGGCCCAGTACAGAACCACTACGGCCAGAATGGCTCCAAGCTGGATGGCAACCTCAAAAGAGGCGGCTTTTTCGCCAGTAAACCCAAGCAGGTGGCCGGTTATTATCAGATGCCCTGTGCTTGAAACCGGAAGAAATTCAGTCAGCCCTTCTACTATACCGAGAATTGCAGCAGTGAAAAGTGAAGTCATATTAATACCTTTAGCGATTTGAAATGGTAATTTGAGCTCTGGAATCAACTCAGTTACGAACTGGGTATGCCACACTGCACAAAGTTGCAAGGTCCGTAAAGCTGGTGTAGTGTAAAAAATTAACAATCCACGTCTAATGATAAGGAAAAATATATGACAACCATAGTTACTCCATGTGAACTTACCCGCAAGGCCATTAAATGGATCTCCGAAAAGCGCCTGGAAACTGGCCGGGAGCTTCCTTCCCTGCTGGAAGAAGCCGCCATGCGCTTTAATCTGTCTCCCAAGGACATGGAGTTCATGGAACGTTTTTATGCTGAGAATTCCGCAGACACTCCTGACTGCGACTAAGAAACGTGTGTCGGGACGTTCATGTTTTGCGTGATTCCTAATCCGATAAACATGATTTATCCCGCATAAACATTATCTGCTGCACACTGCGGGAACCAAATTGAAGCTTCTTCATCGTCAGATTTTCAAAGAACTTATTTCCATATTTACATTGAGTATTTGCGGTTTCATGGGCCTGATTCTCATCGGCAGGCTTTTGCAGTTCCGGGACCTGTTCATGGGACAGAGTATTGGCGTTGTGGAAATGGCCAAGCTTTTCATGTATCTATGTCCTTTTTTTCTGCTCATCCTGACTCCCATTGCCACGATGTTAGCAATTTTTCTCACTTTCCTGAGGATGAATGCGGACAATGAAATAACAGCTCTCAAGTCCGGAGGATTGAGCCTCTACAGATTGTTGCCTGCGCCACTGATCTTCTGTGTGCTCTGTACCGGGGCGGATGTGTTTTTTTCCCTGTACGGCCTGTCGTGGGGAACCGAGAATTTTCGCAATGCTCTTATGGAATTTGCCAGAACCCAGAGTCAGCTTGCGCTTAAACCGGGAGTTTTCAACAAGGATTTTCCTGGGTTGGTTTTCTATGCGGACAAGGTCGATGACAAGGACGGAGTTATGTATTCTGTCTTTGTCCGGGACAGCACCAGAAAGGGCATGACCGCTACCATCGTCGCCCCGAAAGGAGAGATTCTGACTGACCCGTCGCAGGGCAGGTTGCTTATCCATCTTGAGAACGGTCGCATCTACCAGCAGGAACGCGAACAGCTCAGCGTTCTCAAATTCAAGAATTATGATGTTCGTATTCCATTGGCCAACATACTCAAAGGATACGACGTTGATGAATTGAGGCCAAAAGAGATGTCTTGGGAAAAACTGGTCCGCATAAACAGGGCTGGAGACAGGGCTGGAGACATTGATCCCAACTTTTTCAGGAAAGTTCAGGTTGAGGTGCAAAAGCGTATGGCCCTGCCTATAGCCTGTCTGGTTCTTGGCATGTTTGCCATGCCTATAGCCTGTATATTCCGAGGGCTTAAGCAGCAGTACGGTCTGCTTATTTCCATGGGACTGTTTCTTGTGTACTACACCATGCTGTCCTTAGGGGTTACTTTTGGTGAAAGCGGCGTGCTGACCCCAGTAATCGGTCTCTGGCTGCCCAACATAACTTTTGCGGTTATTTCTGTGGTTCTTCTAAAAATGGCTGTAATGGAACATTCATTCAGTTTCAGACTCAGGTTCCTAAAAAGGTTGAGGAGGAAGGCAGCATGATACGCAGGCTTCTTCCCGGCCATCTGGCTTTATATGTATTGAAGCAGAATATGTTTCTGATGTGCGTTACTCTTGGTGTCGGCACCGGTATCTATCTGCTTTCAGACCTTTTTGACCGTCTGGATGACTTTATTGAGGCCGGTCTTGGTGCAGGCACCATCCTGCGGTATTTCATTGTAAAAATGCCTTTGATTTTTTCACAGATACTTCCGGCTGTCTTTCTAATCTCCATGACGATTCAGCTTTGCGTCATGGCCAGAAGCAAAGAGCTGCTGGCCCTTCGTACCGGAGGACTGTCACTGGCGTGGTTTCTGCGCTTTTTTGTGGTTTACGCAGTTATATGGTCCTTCGGGCAGCTGTTGTTCTCGCAGGTTATCGGCGTATATGGAGAGCAGGAAGCCTATCGCATCTGGAAGGAGGATGTGCGAAAGAACCAGCTTGATCGCCGGGTGCTGCACAACATCTGGCTCAAGGAAGGACGGTTTGTGGTTGAAGCACAAGAAGTCATGCCTTTTGCCAACCGGGCCAAGGATATAACCCTGTACGAATTTGCAGAAGATAACGGCGGTATAAACAGGGTAATAACTTCCGAAAGTGCCGAAGTGAGTGATAAGTATGGCTGGAAGCTTGAGAATGCCGTTGAGCTTAGCCCGGACAGGTTTGCTTCACGCAAGCATCCCATTTTCACCATACCTATCAAAATCAACCTTGAGGTTTTCAAGGTTGTCGATCCCGATATTGATCCGGCCCAGCTTCCGCTATGGCAATTGAACAAGGTTATTGCTCAGTTGGAACAATCCGGTTCGCGCGTGGATGAATTACGGACAGCATGGCATTCCAAGTGGTCATATGCATTTTCGTTGCTTACCATGGCGCTGGTTTCCCTTGCACTGGTCACCATAACTGAAAACATCTACCTGAATATCGGCCTTGGTCTTGCGCTCACCTTCGTTTATTACGCATTGTTTATGCTAGGAGCATCGGCCGGTGATTCCGGGTTTATGCCGCCTATAGTGGCCGCATGGCTCGGAAATATACTTGTAAGTTCATTGGCGCTGATCCGGATAGGCTGGGTGCTGATTCCCGAGTCGGCCGGAAAATACATTAACCGATTGAAAAAGGCAGATCTTCAAAGATAAAAGTTGAGTCTGGATGTATTCCTGACAGCTGATACATGAATGACAAAGGCCGCGGTACCCAAGTGCCGCGGCCTTAATATTTAGATTCTCCAGTTGAAATAGAACCGGGGAAACTGCCTGCTCTGATCAATTGTCATCATCTTCGCGGGTTTCAACCAGAGGCCTGTGGGCTCCCAGATTGTATAGGCCGCGCAGGGCAAAGGGCAGGTTGAAGTGAGGGACTTTTTCAAACTTGATCAATCCGATATCCTTTCCTTCGGTAATAGAGGAAAGTGGCGGCAATCCGCTGGGAACAGGGAACTCCATGGGGCTGGAGAAAATGGATTCAAGTCTTGAGGAGTAGTGCTCTTTGAGATATTCAACCACCTGATCGCGCTCTTCACGGGTGAAAGATTCAAGGACGACTTTACGGTCCTTTTCTGCATCCGGGATTGCGTCAAGAGTTGCAGGGCTGCCGAAGAGATTGTCCCAGGAAATTTCATTTTCGTCTTCATCTGCCCACTGCGGCCTGAACAGATGAACTTCTACATCGCGCCGCCCCTTGAAGCTGCGGATGACCATGGACACGACATATCCCCTGCGGATCGGGGTTTCGCCGTTTTCAATCTGTATTATGGGAATCATTGCTACCTCGCAAAGTGAATATGATTTTATGAGAACACTGGTCAATTTGTTTATCAGCATTACATAACTATTTTAATTTAACAGCACAAGCCGGGAACAAAGTAGAATGTCAGGTAAATTTGAACTTGTCAGTGATTACACCCTCAAGGGTGACCAGCCGGAAGCAGTAAAGCAGCTAGTGGAAAATATTCGCCACGGCGTGAAGGATCAGATCCTGCTTGGAGCCACCGGGACCGGTAAGACCTTTGCCATGGCCAACGTGGTCAAGGAACTGAACCGCCCGACACTGGTCATGGCCCCAAACAAGACACTGGCAGCACAGCTGTTCAATGAATTCAAGGCATTGTTCCCTAATAATGCTGTAGAATATTTTGTAAGCTACTATGATTACTATCAACCGGAAGCATATCTGCCACACTCTGATACATATATTGAAAAAGATTCCTCAATCAACGACGACATAGATAAGCTGCGTCACTCGGCCACGCACGCACTGCTGACCAGGCGCGATGTACTCATAGTTGCTTCCGTATCCTGCATATATGGTCTCGGTTCGCCTGAATTCTACGCCCGTATGATTATTCCGGTAGAGGAAGGGCAGGAAATGTCCATGGAACAGCTCATGGAACGTCTGGTGGAAGTTCAGTACGAACGCAACGATTACGATTTCCACCGTGGAACCTTCCGTGTGCGTGGAGATGTCATCGAGATTATCCCGGCCTACAGTCGTGAACAGGCCCTACGGATAGAATTTTTTGGAGATGAGATCGAATCAATTCTTGAAACCGACCCGCTTACCGGGGAAGTCACCGGTCGCAGACGTAAAACGGTAATTTATCCTGCCAGCCACTTTGTCTCGGACAAGGACAACCTTGAGCGGGCCAGAGAGGATATTCGTGAAGAATTGGTGGAAACCCTGCGCAGTTTCAAGCAGGATAACAAACTGGTCGAAGCGCAGCGCCTTGAGCAGCGCACCATGTATGATCTCGAAATGATCGAAGAAATCGGCTACTGCAACGGAATTGAGAACTATTCACGCCATCTGGACGGGCGTAAGGAGGGAGAACCTCCGGCAACCCTTATCCATTATTTCCCGGACGACTTCCTGCTGTTCATGGATGAATCTCATATAGCCGTGCCTCAGGTCGGAGGCATGTATAATGGAGACCGCTCGCGTAAAACCACACTGGTAAATTTCGGCTTCCGTCTGCCGTCCGCTTTGGATAACCGCCCGCTTTGCTTTGAGGAATTCCTCGACAAAATCGGGCAGACCGTCTATGTCTCGGCGACTCCCGGGCCGTGGGAGATGGAACGGGCTCAAGGACTTGTGGTAGAGCAGATTATCCGTCCGACCGGCCTTCTTGATCCGGTTGTTGAAGTCCGACCGGTTAAAGGACAGATGGATGACCTGCTTGCCGAGTGCAAGGAGCGAGAGAAGAGGGGAGAACGTGTTCTTATCACCACCCTTACCAAACGGATGTCTGAAGACCTGACCGAATACTTCAACCAGATGGGAGTAAAGGCCAAGTACCTGCACTCAGATATTGATACCATGGAAAGGATGTCCATAATCCAGTCTCTGAGGGCAGGTGAATTTGTCGCACTTGTCGGTATCAACCTGCTGCGCGAGGGCCTCGATATCCCTGAAGTTTCGCTCGTGGCAATTCTTGATGCTGACAAGGAAGGCTTCCTCCGCTCCACGCGGTCTCTTATTCAGACATTCGGCCGTGCGGCCCGAAATTCCGAGGGAAGAGTAATCCTTTACGCGGACGTTGTAACCCAGTCTATGCGTACGGCTATGGATGAAACGTCCCGTCGCCGCAGGAAGCAGGATGAGTACAATCAGGAGCACGGTATTGTGCCTCGGACCATATCCAAACCGCTGGATAATATGCTGGGAACATTGTACTCTGACAATTGGGCCGGTAGCGAAATAAAGATTGCCGCAGAAGAAGCTGCAGAGTACGGACTCGATCCTGCCAAGATGGAAAAGGAAGTTCGCAAGATGGAAAAAGAGATGCGCAAATTTGCTTCGGAACTGGAATTTGAAAAAGCTGCTGAACTTCGTGATCGAATTCAGGTATTGCGTGAAAAAATAATCAGTCTCGGCTGACGTGTATAAATAAAACGGGCTGTCGGAAATGAAATCCAAATCTAAATCCATATTCGTAAAATTGCTGCGCCTGCGCAGGGATTTCGGCATGTTCTGGGGACTTATCTCCGGATTCATATACATGACGCTGGTTTTTATCGGCGGTATTGTCGGATATATGTGGATTGAGGGCTGGAATCTCCTGAACAGCTTCTACATGGTGGTTATAACCCTCTCCACGGTCGGATTTATGGAGGTGCTGCCTCTGTCCGATAACGGAAGGCTGTTTACCTCCATACTCATCCTTGGCGGAGTCGGCGGTTTCGCATATTTGATCGGTGCATTTTCGCAGTTGCTGGTAGAAGGGCGACTGCAAGCCATTCTCGGGAGACGCAGGATGCAGAAGACAATCGGAAAATTAAGGGATCATATAATCGTCTGCGGCTACGGCCGTATCGGGGCTATCGTCACTAAAGAAGTCATGGACGAAGGCCTGGAGATAGTTGTTGTTGAAAGCAACCCTGAATTGATCGCCAGCATGGAGGCATCAGGCATTTCTTGCGTAGAAGGTGATGCTACAAATGACGAGGTTCTTAAACTGGCCGGTCTTGATCATGCCAAAACACTTATCGCCGCACTCTCTGATGAAGCGGCCAATGTCTATGTCACGCTCATTGCAAGGCAGTCCAACTCCAAGGTGAATATTATTGCTCGTGGTAATGAAACAGCGAGTATTTCACGATTGGAATTTGCCGGAGCTGACCGGGTCGTCCTGCCGCACACCATCGGAGGAATACGCATGGCCCAGTCGGTTCTGCGGCCCACAGTTACGAACTTTCTTGATATAGCCATGCGCGGCAAGATTGATCTGCAGATGGAAGAGCTTTTCGTCACCGCAGAGTCTGAGCTTGTCGGTCTTGATCTGATTGAATCCAAAATTCGTCCGCGTTTCAACCTAATCATTATCGCCATCCGTAAGGGGTCGGGCGAAATGGTCTTTAATCCCGGCCCCAAGGAAGTAATTGAAGCAGGAGATACTCTGCTTACGGTTGGTAAAATCTCCGATCTCTCAGCGATAAGCAAAATTCTCTAATTTATCCGTATAGAGAGCCAGATCCAGTCAATTTCCGAACGACATTGAATTATCATCTTTAATAAATAATTCCTGTAATTACAGGGCGAGATGTCTGATTCTTAAAGATGAATTAACTTTAAAAATTTTGAATTATATCCTGCGTTGAGATGCTGATGCTCCATGTAAGAATATTTCAGCAGTAAGTTATTTAGAATTATCAATTTAAAATAAGCCTAAACGTGATTTATGAATTTTGTCTCAATGCCGGTTTCTTAGACTGGTGGCGAGGCTTTTTTAAAAGGTTTCGGGAACCTTAAACCCTTTCGCAAAAGAGATTAAGCCTGCCGAGACAAAATCAAATCTTCAAAAGCGAAAAGCTCCTCAACTACCAAAAATAGATGAATAAGACAGACCAGAAAAATATAAGTGAACTTGTCAGGCTTCTAGAAAAACACAACGAAGCCTATCGGCGCGGCATGCCGACAATCAGTGATGCCCGCTATGATGAATTGACCGAAGAATTGCGTTCTCTTGCACCGGATCACCCTTTTCTTAATCAGGTTGAGCCTGAAAATTTCAGCGAAAAGGTTGAGGTGCGTCATCCAAAACCGATGTTATCAACCGAAAAAGCATACACTTCCGAGGAAGTAGAGCGGTTTGTTGCCAGAGTGGAAAAGGAAGCCAGGGCAGTCGGGATAAGGGAAGTGAACTACCGGGTAACACCCAAGCTTGACGGCCTTGCCGCCCGCGATGACGGAAGTATTTTTGCTACTCGCGGAAACGGTGAGGTTGGCTATGAGATTTCAAGTGCTTTTGCAAAGGGTGTTGTACCTGTCGGCGGACGTGGGCAGGGGGTAGGTGAAATAGTCTGCAGCCTTGAATATTTCGAAGAACATCTGTCCGATAATTTTGAACATCCCCGCAATATGGTGGTGGGAATTGTCACCTCTGATAATGTCAACGAGGCCTCAAAACAGGCCCTGCAGGACGAAGCAGTAAGGTTTGTTCCCTACAGTACCCTTCCCAACCGTATCGTCAGCGGAGAAGAACTGGTTCGCGACGTCTGGAAAATTACCGACGAACTCTGGGCTTCCTGCGATTATCCGTTGGACGGAATGGTGGCAGAGGTTATGGACACCGATCTTCAGGAGATCCTTGGCGCAACCGCTCATCATTACCGCTGGCAGATTGCCATCAAGAAAAAGGGAGAATCAGCGGTAACCGAAGTAGAAGATGTCCGTTGGCAGGTGGGGCGCATGGGTGCAGTGACTCCGGTCATGGAAGTCCAGCCGGTATCAGTTTCCGGTGCGACTATCAGAAATGTTACTGCTCACAATGCAGGCATGCTCAGGGATCAGTCTATTGGCAAGGGGGCTGTAATCAGGATCATCCGCAGCGGGGAGGTCATTCCCAAGCTGGAGGAAGTTCTTAAGCCTGCACAAGAAGTTGAACTGCCGGCAGAATGCCCCTCATGTGGTGCGGAACTGTTCTGGCAGAATGATTTTCTTAAATGTCCAGATTTCACTTGTCCTGCGCGTGTTGAGCAGCGTCTCGAATACTGGTTCAAGACCCTTGGCAATGCCGACTGGTTCGGTAAGAAGACAATTGCCAAACTTGTTTCTGCCGGGCGTAATACACTGGAATCCGTATATGAGATGGGCGAAGAGGATTTCAGGAAACTCGGATTCGGTCCTGTGCAGTCCAGCAACCTTGCGGAGGCTGTCTATATCAGCCGCACCAAGGAAACCGACGACTGGCGTTTTCTGGCCGCATTTGGAATTCCAGACCTCGGGAAGGCCGACAGCCGTAAACTTCTCGGCTATTTCCGAATTGAGGATATTGTAGATGTAAAGCAGGAGCAGCTCATTGCCATCCATGGATTCGGTGACATTACCAGCCATTCGGTGACTGAAGGAATTTCCCAGATCAGGGAAACCATCCTGCACATGCTTGATTTCGATTTCAACCTGCGTCGCACTCCTCTGCTGGCTGATACGGCAAGTATGGAAAGCCCCATAACCGGGAAAGGAATTGTTTTTACCGGTAAAATGGAGCACGGAAGCAGAGAGGACATGCAGGCTATGGCTCGGCGTCTGGGCGCAAATGTCCAGACATCCGTCACCGGCAAGACTGATTTTCTGGTCTGCGGCAGCAAGGTCGGGGCTAAGAAAATAGATTCGGCCAAGGCCAAGGGAGTTGAGATCATGACAGAAGAACAATTCATGGTTATAGTGAACTCCAATTAGCTGACAGCGTATTGATTTTTATAAATATCCAACCAAGCGGTTCTGTCCGGGACCGTTAAACCTATCAGGAGCTTGAGATGACTGAAGTTGTGATTATGGGTGCCAAAGGGCGCATGGGAGATACACTTGTTCGCTGTACCCAGCAGAGCGACGACCTTAAACTTGCAGGAGTTCTTGAAAGAGCAGGTTGTGAAGGTGGGCTGGATGCTCTCGGTTGCGTCTGCGGAACTTCTCCCGAAGAGGTTCTGACCAAAGTCCCCGGTGCTGTGGTGGTTGATTTCACATCCCCTTCAGTCACCCTGAAACTGCTTGAAACCGCTTCCATTACCGGGAACCCTGTTGTCATAGGTACCACCGGTATGACCAGTGAAGAACTGGAGCAGGTGGAAGAATACGCCAAAAAAGTTCCTGTTTTTCTTGCTCCGAACATGAGTGTCGGCGTAAACGTTCTTCTGAAGATTCTACCGGAACTGGTCCGCATGCTTGGGCCTGCTTATGATATGGAAATGACTGAAATTCATCATAACAAGAAAGTCGACTCACCCAGCGGAACAGCCCTCAAGCTGGCCCAGTGCATGGCTGAAGCAAGAGGCCTTGTTTATGACGAGGTAAAAAAGCATGCCCGTGACGGTATCATCGGAGCCCGCACCAAGGATGAAATCGGCGTTCTCGCCGTGCGCGGCGGTGATGTTGTCGGTGATCATACCGCATATTTCCTCGGACCCGGTGAACGCATTGAAGTAACTCATCGCGCCCACTCGCGTGAGACATTCGCACAGGGCGCGCTGCGTGCAGCCCGCTGGCTGAGCGGTCAGAAGCCAGGTAAACTCTACTCCATGGCTGATATTTTTTAATCCAGTAAACTAAATGAAGTAGAATTATACAGCCTAAAAGGTTAGAAAGGTCGTATCCATACGGATGCGGCCTTTTGTGTTTTTTGAACCAAAACTTTAACTTTTAAAAACAGCAGACCTTATGCAGAAACAGCTTACTGACAAACGGCAGATGGGCCTTGCTCTCGGAGCTCTTGGCGTAGTTTTCGGCGATATAGGAACAAGTCCTTTGTATGCAATGAAAGCCTGTTTCAGCGGGCACCATGCTATTACGCTAAATCCCGAGAATGTGCTGGGAGTTCTTTCTCTGATTATCTGGTCGCTGCTGATTGTCATCTGTCTCAAATATGTGACCTTTGTCATGGCAGCGGACAACAAGGGGGAAGGAGGGATTTTCGCTCTCTACGAACTGGTCTGTGCTAAAGAAAAGTATCTCTCCACATCCGTTATGCTGGTAGCTGCGATGCTTGGTGGCGCATTGCTTTATGGAGATGGAGTCATTACCCCGGCCATTTCCGTTCTTTCCGCAATAGAAGGTCTGGACGTGGCAACAACGGCTGCACATCAGTACACCGAGTACATTGCTTGCGCCATTCTTCTGCTTTTGTTTGGCTTTCAGAGCAGTGGAACGGATAAAATTGGAAAGTTGTTCGGTCCGGTAATGTTGGCGTGGTTCGTGGTGATAGCCATTTTCGGGATTGCTTCCGCAGTGCAGAATCCTGAAGTTCTGCAGGCCTTCAGTCCATTCCATGCTATACGCTTTTTTGAAAACAACGGTATTGGCGGCAGCATGGTCCTTGGTGCTGTAGTTCTCTGTGTTACCGGCGGAGAGGCTCTTTTCGCAGATATGGGGCATTTCGGACGCAGGCCTATCACACTGGCCTGGTATTTAATTGCCCTGCCGAGTCTGCTGCTGAATTATCTGGGGCAGGGGGCCATGCTGATCAGTCAGCCGGAGTCAATTCTCAATCCATTCTTTAACCTTTTTCCAGATTTCCTGATGCTGCCCATGATCGGACTGGCGACATTTGCAGCCATTATTGCTTCTCAGGCTATTATCTCCGGAGCCTTTTCACTGACAGCGCAGGCAGTACATCTGGGATTTGTACCCCGAATACGCATATTTCAAACCTCTGAAGAAAACCCGGGACAGGTTTTTGTTCCCTCGGTTAACTGGATAATGGCTGTGCTTTGTATCCTTTTAGTTCTCAGCTTCAAAGGATCTGAACACCTTGCAGGTGCCTATGGAATAGCCATAACCGGAACCATGGTGATAACGACATATCTTTTCTGGTTCTACCTGCGGCAGATCAGAAAATGGCCTTTAATCATAGTTGCCTTGCTTACCGGATTTTTTGCTGTTTTTGATCTGGGTTTTTTCCTGGTCAATTTCACCAAGCTGGAAGGAGGAGGATGGTTTCCCATTCTTCTGGCCGCAATAATTGCTTACGGTATGTACACATGGATATGGGGACGCGCCAAAGTACGCAACAGGCTGCGTGCTCGGGGACTTGAAGTTTCTGACCTTGAGCCGGAAATAGAAAAGAATATGCTGGCCAAGGTTCCGGGCGAAGCTGTCTTTCTTTCTGCTTCTGATTTTATACCCCACGCATTCCTGCAGCATCTGCGAAACAACCGGGTAGTGCATGAAAAACTTGTTTTCCTGCGCGTTAAGACTTCCAGCGAACCATTCTATGATTCACGAAAACGTATTGAAGTGAAAAGTATTGATAAAAATATCTGGTGGTTGACCATAAACTACGGTTTCATGGAGAAACCGAACCTTTCACTGATCCTGATGCAATCATGGAACCAGTTGAAAATAAGCAGCACTGACAGCTATTTTTATGTTGGGAAAATGATGCTGAGGTTCAATGAAGATGAACCTAAAAATATCATCAGGAGGAAACTGTTTATTTTTCTGAATTCAATGGCAGAAGAACCTCTTGATTATCTAAGGATTCCGGCTGAAAAAATCATCACAATCGGAACTTCAATCCGCATATAGCGGTATTGATAAGTGGAGGCTCAAACCGTTCGGGTTAGTGCACAAACTTGCTCATGAAATCGTAAACTTCTTTCATCTCATTCTCAAGAACGACCAGGTTTTCAAAGGAAAGAGGACTGTCTCCATCCCGTGCACTGTATTCAAGTCTCAGGCATGCTTCACGTACTCTGTCTGCACCCATGGTGGCAGCAGCCCCTTTTAGCGAGTGGGCAAGGTATTTCAGCTCATCCATTTCACCTGCTTCAAGGGCAGCCCTTATTTTCTGGACTCTTACCGGCTCATCACGCAGAAAAACGTTAAAGAGCTTTGTCAGGAATTCCCGTTTGGTAGAGGCCATTGATTCCAGCCAGTTTTTATTGATTACTTCAAGATTGTTCATCCCGTGAATTTAAGGCAAAATGAAATCTATTTCCACATAATTTCAGCCCTTGATGCATAAAATCGGACGTAATTTTGCAATCATCCTTGAAATACCTGCCCGTTCAGTCGCAAGAACCACACTGTCCACGTCTTTGTATGCGTCAGGGGCTTCTTCCGCTATTCCCCGGACCGAAGCGGTATGCACAATTATGCCTTTCCGGCCCAATTCATTTTGGATTCTGTTCCCTTTGAATGCCTTTCTGGCCTGAGCTCGACTCATGGCTCGCCCAGCACCATGGCAACATGATGAAAAAGATATATCCGCTGCCTCCGCTGTTCCGGCCAGAATGTAGGACGCCGTTCCCATGCTTCCGCCAATTATGACCGGCTGGCCTGTTTTGCGGAATTCACGTGGAAGCTCCGGGTGTCCCGGACCGAGTGCTCTTGTTGCTCCCTTGCGATGAACATACACACTTTTTCGGTTACCCTTAATCAGGAATTCTTCCTTATGACATGTGTTGTGACTGACATCATACAGGAGTTTAAGATCTGCCTTTGGAAACAACTCTGCAAAACATTCACGAATAAGATGTGTTAATACCTGCCGGTTGGCCAACGCACAATTGATTCCGGCCCCCATTGCACCAAGGTAATCCTGTCCCAGTTCAGATCTGATCGGTGCACAGGCAATGTCACGGGAGGGAAGCTTTATTCCAAAGGCCGGAGCTGCCTTTTCCATCAGCGGCAGGTACTCTTTAGCAATTTGGTGCCCAAGTCCTCTTGAACCGCAGTGTACGCTCACAAGCACATCTTCTTCGGCAATGCCGAAGGCTTCAGCGGTCTTGCGGTCATAAATAGTTTCAACATACTGAACTTCGAGATAATGATTGCCCGATCCGAGTGATCCCATCTGGTTGCGCATTCTCTGCTTGGCCTGGATCGATACCTTTGAGGGATCAGCAAAAGTATTTCTGCCGTTGCATTCTATGCGTCCAAGATCCTCCGGACGCCCCATGCCCATGCCGACAGCCCACGAGGCTCCGCCGAGAAGCATCTCGTCCATGTCGCAGCCCTCAAGAATTATTTCACCGCCTTCACCTGTTCCGCATGGAATACGCCTGAAAAGCAGGTCTGCGAGCTTTGCATCGCAACTAAAAAGATCCTGCCGCTTCAATCCGGTGGTAATGGTTCGCACACCGCAGGAAATATCGAAGCCGACACCACCTGCAGAAACAACACCTCGTTCCTGATCAAAAGCGCCAACACCGCCGATGGGGAAACCATAGCCGGAATGGGCATCCGGCATTGCGCATACCGGCCCGACCACTCCGGGCAGGGAAGCAACATCACGAACCTGCGCCAAAGTTGTATCGTCCAACTGTAGTATAATATCCTTGTCCCCAAAAAACACCGCGTCAACATTCATCTGTCCGTGTTTTTCCAATCTCCAACGGCAGGGGGCATCCTGCTGTAATAACTTAATGTTCATAAATCTCCACCTGAAAGGACACCCTCAAGTGCTGAGGTAGATTTTGTTCGTCTGGGACAAGTCCTCGTGTTTTAAGAATCTTTTATTTGAATAAATATTGCTCGATATATAACCAGGCATCAGTCCTGACACTCATTTACGGGACTCAGGTAGGGGAAAAATTTCCTGTCTTCAATAAGGAGATGCTCTTTAACGATTTTGATTGCCATTAGAGTAAATAAATCACCCACTGAAACCTGTTTCTTTTTAAACCTATCCAATGTCGAACGCATATCCTGAATCAGGGAGTAGTGTAGTCTGCTGTGGATGTCAGCCCCGGGATACCCGGCCTTGCGGTAAAGAATGTCTTCTTCCCTGAAATGAGTGAGCACGTGATTCATGAGTCCCTGAGCAATGAAATCGACTTCTTCGTCCGGTAGCCCGGAGATTATTGCCGCCAGTAGATCATTGGCCAGCAAAAACAAGTTCTGATGCTGTCTGTCGATGGTTTTACAACCGGATTCATATTCTTTCTTCCATTCAAGACGGACAAATGAAGTCCGCATGGCTTCAGGTGGTGAATGATCAACATTTTCGACGGTACTTACTACAACCTTGTTTCTACCGGTGTCTTTTGCCTCATACAAGGATTCATCGGCCTTCTTTATCAGCGCTTCCAAAGGCATGTTGGTTTCAGTGAACGCGGCAACTCCGATACTTACGGTCAATTTGATTGAGTCCTTAGGTGTTTTCACGACAAGGCTCTCGATCTGCATTCTCATTCGTTCTGCCAGCATTCTGGCTACTTCAGAATCTGTACCAAGCAGAAGGGCTCCGAATTCTTCTCCCCCAAGACGTCCGAAAACATCAACTTTTCGCAATGATTTGCTGCATTCATCGGCCATTGCACGAAGAACCAAATCTCCGATATCATGCCCGTATGTGTCGTTAATCCGTTTGAAGTGGTCAATATCTATCATCATAAGGGCTTGCGGTTCGCGAAACCTGCTTCCACGGATTACTTCGCGTGTAGCAATTTCCATGAAATAGCGCCGGTTGAAGACCTTAGTGAGTTCATCTTCCCTGGCCATACGGGCGAGTTCTGACTCAAGTTTCTTTTTCTGGGTTATGTCTTGTATTTGTGAGATAAAAAAACGAGGAGATCCATCTTCGTTTTTCACAAGGGAAACGTTGAGCAGGATGTGAATAATGTCTCCGTATTTATGAAAATACCTCTTTTCCATCTGATATGTTTCAATATCACCTGCAAGCAACTGATTAACGAATCGCAAGTCTTCATCAAGATCGTCAGGGTGGGTAATGTCCTGAAATGTCTTACTCATCAATTCCTGAGCCGAATATCCAATTGTATCGCACAAGGCATTGTTTACTTTCAGCCAGCTCCCATCCGGGGCAACGATGGCCATTCCAATGGCTGCATATGTAAAAGCACTGTAAAACAGTGCATCGTCTGCCTCGTTAAATTCAATCATGGTATGACCTGTTTCGGATAAATGGTGTTCAGTAAAGACAAAACCTGGGCAATATTTATTGGGATATCGCAGGGTATATGGAAATGTATCTTAGCTTTATACGGAAAAAATTCAAGGCAGGGGAAGCGAAATTATTGAGATTGGAACAGATATGTAGCAAATAACTTATCGATATTCATAAAAAAAAGGAGAAGTACGGTCAATGAAACCGGCCTTCTCCTTATATTGATGGAATTATTAGAGCTGACAGAGTTCTTCGCTGGGGATCATTTTAATATTGTTTTCAGTGAGAAGCTCAATGGCCTGATCGGTACGGTCAAAACGGAAGATAATGACAGCATTGCTGCCGGACTGATGCACGAAGGCATACATGTATTCAACGTTGATGTTGGAACCGCGCAGCATTTCAAGCAGACTGTGCAGGCCGCCCGGCTGGTCTCCAACAACAACGGCAACCACAGAAGTTTTGCCTACGGTAAATCCTGCTTCCTTAAGTACACCCTGCGCCTTCTCAAAGTCTGATACAATGAGTCTCAGAATGCCGAAATCGGAAGTGTCGGCGAGAGAGAGTGCACGGATGTTTACTTTGTTTTCGCTGAGCAGTCTGGTTACTTCTGCAAGACGCCCGGCACGGTTTTCAAGAAATATGGATAGCTGGTCACATTTCATGGTGTTTCCTCGCTTTTGTATTGGTTCAGTTACTGGTTCTGGTTACGCAGGTCGATAATTCTTTTGGCCTTACCGGCTGAACGCTCAATAGATTTGGGTTCAACAAGTTTGATACGTGCGGTTACGCCAAGGAATTCCTTGATATTCCTTTGTATCTTTCTTTCGAGCCTCTGTAAATTTTTAATTTCATCAGAGAATGCCGAACCTGCAATTTCAACATTAACAGTGAGTATATCGAGATTTCCTTCGCGTTCAACCAGAAGCTGGTAGTGCGGGGAAAGACCTTCGGTTTCGATGAGGATGGATTCAATCTGGGATGGGAATACGTTGACTCCGCGGATGATCAGCATGTCATCGCTTCTGCCGGTTACGCGCTGCATGCGGGCAAAGGTGCGTCCACAGCGGCAGGCAGTGTAGTTCAGGCGGGTCAGGTCACGAGTGCGGTACCGGATAAGGGGAATACCTTCTTTGGTAAGGGTGGTAATAACCAGCTCACCGATTTCTCCTGGCGCAACAGGCTCACCGGTTTCGGGGTTGATTATTTCCGGAAGGAAATGATCTTCCATGATGTGAAGGCCGTTCTGTTCTTCGGCACATTCCATTGCAACACCGGGGCCCATGATTTCGGACAGGCCGTAAATGTCGAGTGCTTTGATATCGAGTTTGGCCTCAATGTCCTTGCGCATGGATTCAGTCCAGGGTTCAGCGCCGAAAATACCGATTCTAAGCGGCAGTTCGCGGAAATCAATGCCCATTTCCTTTCCGGTTTCGTAGAGATAAAGGGCGTAGGACGGGGTGCAGCAGATTACGTCCGCACCGAAATCCTTAAGCAGCATTACCTGACGTCTGGTTCCGCCGCCGGATACGGGGATTATGGTTGCGCCGAGTGCTTCTGCGCCGTAGTGGGCACCGAGTCCGCCGGTGAACAGGCCGTAGCCGTATGCGTTGTGGATGCTGTCTGCGGGAGTTGCGCCGGCTATGGCGAAGGACCGGGCCATCATGTTTGCCCAGTTCTTGATGTCCCGTTTGGTGTAGCCGACTACAGTGGCTTTACCTGTGGTTCCGGAAGAGGAGTGGATTCGGACGATGTTTTCCTTGGAAACAGCAAAAAGGCCGAAGGGGTAATGATTGCGGAGATCCTGTTTCTCAGTAAATGGCAGCCTTTTGAGATCCGCAAGGGACTTGATGTCTTTAGGTTCAATCCCAAGTTCCTTGAATTTTCTGTTATAGAACGGAACATTTGCGTAAACACGCTCGCAAAGGCTCTTGAGTCTTCTGAGCTGCAGTTCTTCCAGCTCTTCCCTTGGCATTGTTTCCTTGTCTACATCGAAGATCATTGCTCGCCTCCTGGTATATATCCCCGGAACAGGTTGGTTTGTTAATAAAAAAGCCACGGGGTTTGCCCGTGGCCCGGAAAACTCTCATCAGTGCGTATGTCCATAACCACGAGCAGACTAATTTCTAGTCTCAAAAAAGAATATAAAGAAAAAGGAAAAAAGGTCGTGGTTAATCATGTGTATATCTATGTCATAAGTGCTTGTCCACCGTCAATATTTCATTTTTAATCACAAAAATTTTTCACAACCGAAAATAATTTTCGTAATTGAAAATCATTTGGAAAACAGCTATACATTTGATTGCGTAGTGGGCGTAAATTCTCTATACAATCATATTGTACGTTGAACGTAGAGTGGGGAACTGTGTCCTGCCGGTCGTAATGGACGAACGGTGAGCTGGGAATGCCATCCTCAATCCCCGCCTGAGTTCTTTTCCAAATGCGTTTCCAAATTAATGGGAATTGCCGTCTTTTAATTTAAGATTATAAAGAGAATGAAAACTAAAGCTAAAAAATTCAAACAGATCGAGACCGTGGACAAAGTTCAGCTTGTTGCTGAATGGCTGGATGAAAAACAGGCCAATGAAATTGCTGCCGTGGATGTACAGGGCATATGCCCCATCGCTGAGGTGGTAATGGTCGCCGGTGCGAAGGGTATGCGTCATGCACAGGCGCTTGCAGACTTTGTCCTTAAACGTCTTGCCGAAGAAAACATCGAGTACCTCGGCATGGAAGGCTATAAGGCCGGAGAATGGATTCTGCTCGATCTGAACGATATTATCGTACACATCTTCCAGGATGAAAATCGTGGTTTCTACAATGTTGAAGGACTCTGGTCCGAAGGAACCAGAATGGAACTAAATATCACCCCGCAGGAATAGCCTGCATATAAGGTACTGATCATGTCTGCACAAAACGGCTCTCCGACTCTTCTGTTGATCCTTGACGGCTGGGGGATTGCTCCCGAAAGTAAAGGAAATGCGGTCAAACTTGCCAAAACCCCAGTTCTTAACGGACTGCTGGCCAACTGCCCCAATACACAGCTCAAGTGTTCCGGAAGGGCGGTTGGGTTGCCCGACGGGTTTATGGGCAACTCTGAAGTTGGACACACCAATATCGGAGCCGGACGGGTTGTTTATCAGGACATGACCCGGATCGATATAGCCATTGAAAAGGCTGAGCTGGTGGCCAATACCGCCATCAGCAACCTTATGGAAAAAGTCAAATCCTGCAGCGGGCGCCTGCATTATATGGGCCTGCTTTCCGACGGAGGAGTTCACTCCCACATCAACCACCTATTTGCGTTGCTCGAGGTGGCAAAGGATGCAGGATTGAAGGAAGTCTATGTTCATGCCTTTATGGACGGGCGTGACACTTCCCCCACCAGCGGTAAAGCATACATGCAGCAGCTGGTGGATAAAATGGCTGAAATCGGTATTGGTAAGGTTGCTTCTGTTTCCGGTCGCTATTATTCAATGGACAGGGACAAGCACTATGAGCGTAACGAATATTCCTACAAAGCTCTGGTTCTTGGGGATGGGATTGATATTTCCGATCCTGTAAAAGGCGTTGAGGATGCTTATGCCGGAGGTGAAACAGACGAGTTCATCAAGCCGCGCATTGTTTCCGGTGTCGATGGCCTGATAAAGGACGGAGACGGAGTATTCTTCTTCAATTTCCGGGCAGACAGAGCCCGGCAGTTGTGCCGCGTGCTGGCATTCAAGGATTTTGCCGAGTTCGATAGACCCAAGGTTCCGGCTCTTTGTGAATTCGTGACCATGACTCAGTACGAAGGCGATTTCCCGTTCGAAATTGCATTCCCGCCTCTTTTCATAACAAATCCCATCGGTGAAGTTGTGGCAGACAAGGGCTTGAAGCAGTTGCGCATTGCGGAAACCGAGAAATATGCCCATGTAACCTATTTTATGAATGGCGGCCGAGAAGAACCGTTTGAAGGTGAAGATCGGATTCTGGTTCCGTCTCCCCGTGAGGTCGCAACTTATGACCTCAAGCCGCAGATGAGTGCCGAAGAAGTCACTGCAAAACTCATTGAGGCTCTTCCGAAATACTCTCTATGTATCTGCAACCTTGCCAACCTTGATATGGTAGGACATTCTGGAATCATTCCTGCCGCAATCAAGGCCTGTGAGACCGTGGATGCCTGCGTGGGCAGGATTGTAGAAGCCGTCAAAAAGCTCGGCGGATCCATACTGCTTACCGCAGACCACGGGAATGCCGAAGAGATGATTGATGCCAACGGCGGACCACAGACCGCCCACAGTCTCAACAATGTTCCGCTTGTATTCATCGGTGATTCGTTCAAGGATGTAGCCCCCGCAGAGGGAGCCCTGTGCGACATCGCCCCGACCATTCTCAAGCATATGGGAATTGAGGTTCCCGCGGAGATGACCGGTAAAAACCTGCTGGAGAGCTAGTTAATGTCCGAAAGCCGTAAACCTCTTTCCCCGGTCAAGCCGAGCGGGATGGAGATTATTTTCATGTTTCCCTGTCCATTTTGTGGCAGGGAAGTCCCTTACATTGCACCTACCCAGCCAGCAATGGCTACTTGCGATGCTTGCCGCAGGACTTTTCCCATTGTTCCTGTAGATGAAAAAATTATCAGGTTCTATAAGGTTATGCTTGCAAACGGCCCAGCTGCCGTAGATCCTGATTTCTTTTAGGTCAAAAAAGGAAGCCGTCGCTGATAAAATTCAGCGGCGGCTTTTGTCTTTATGGTGTTCGTCACACCAGAAAATCCATACGGGTTTAGTCTAATCCATATCGGCCAATATGCCGGGCAAATCGTCAAGGTAGTAACCAAGGCCAGCATGATGGAGCGAATTTTGGATCTGCTCCGAAATAGATGCGGTGGTGACATGCAAACCAGCCTCCTGAGCTTTTCTTCTCAGCATATGGATAGCTTCAAATCCCTTGCGGGAAACAGCATGCAGGCCGGAAAGATCAAGTGCTATATCCCGTTTCAGATCAATCAATTTGTTGCCGGCCTGAAGAAACTCCTGGACGCACTCAGCATCAAGGGTTCCAGATACGGAAATAGAAGCTGGATGACATGTCTCATCAGAGTAGACTGCGGATGGTAAAGACATTGATA
Source organism: Maridesulfovibrio sp. FT414 (assembly GCF_050916235.1). GTDB lineage: Bacteria > Desulfobacterota > Desulfovibrionia > Desulfovibrionales > Desulfovibrionaceae > Maridesulfovibrio. The sequence continues at coordinate 4,128,730 of NZ_CP104854.1, read as the reverse complement.
CGGTATGTTCAAGTCGATTCAAGAATTTCAGCTCATCCCGCAGTAGCAGCGTAGGAACAAGTACGCTGTCCAGTTTTTCCACAATCCGGTTTTTGTCTTCATCCTGCGGGATGCATATTACTATACAGTTATCCAGAGCAGCATAAATTCCCGGGATAAACCGGTGCAGACTGTTTGGCGGAGCGCTTATCAGCAGTATGGCCGGGTTGAGATCTGAAGCACTTTCACGGATTGACCGCGCGTCGATCTCATCCAGTTCTCCGGATGTCTTAAAATGGGTGAAGAGTTCCCAGGACAACGGCACGAAGCCGTCACTGACGAGAATATCAGTCTTCAAAGCGGATTCCGAGACATGCATCAGACTCAAACCGTAATGGGCGCATATTCTGGCAATCTGTTCGGGGAATTCGAAATATTCCAGAGGCATTTTGAGTTTGACATCAAGTCGGCCAAGCATGTTGAGCAGGTTGGAATCAGCGGCAAGAATGTAATCCGCCCCTGAAGGGAAAAGAAGCGGATTCTTGGCATAATCCATCAGCCATGGCATGGATGCGGCAAAAAACATATGTCTGCCGCCTTTATCGGACAATATTCCGATTTCCTGCATCAACCCGCTGAAGTCAATGCTGTAGAAAGGAATGCCGAAGGCGAGTTTGATAGAATCTGAATCCAGTTTGGTTCCCACTAGAAATCCTTACCCCAGTTAACGCCTTTGTCCCACTGAACTTTGCCCTGCAGTTTTTTCTGTTTGCGCAGCAGGACATATATTGCTCCAGCTCCGCCGTCTTTGGGCTGAGCGGTACTGAAAGCCAGTACCACCCGGCGAAACGGATCGCGGGTGAGCCACTCCTGAATATCTCTCTTGAGTACGGAATGCCCTCCGGGAGAATTTTTGCCCCTTCCGGTCACCACCAGAACACATCGTTTACCCTGTAAAAATGACTCCCTTATGAAAAAAAGCAGGCTGTCGAAGGCCTGGTCGGAATTCATGCCGTGAAGGTCAATATGGGCTTCGTGGCTGAAAGCGCCATTTTTCAATTTCTGGAATACCTTGGCGTCAGTACCGCGAACATAGCCGAACATGAATTCATCCGAATACTCGATCTCAAATTCAATTTTTCCGGCAACAAGACTGCTTAGATATTCCTTGCCATCGTCCTCGTCTTTAAGGTCGATATAAGCTTCAACTTTGGGCTTTTTTAGAGCAACTGTTGATTTGTCCATTCTGGTGACACCGACCATGGCATCCATGAAAGCCTGATCATCGTCCACTTGTACATCTTTTTTTTCTTCAACAACTGGTGCTGGTTTTTTCTTTACTGCTTCAAGGGCTTTTCTGACTGCCTTTGGGAGCTCCGGCTCCTTTTTAGCATTATTATCCTTAAATTTTAGGGTGCTGAGATCCGAAAGGGATTTCATTCTTTTTTTAGCCATAAACTTTCTCCTGAAAAATGAGCCATTAAACTAGTCACAAAACCGCATGAAGTAAATCTTTACAGGTTATTAATTCCTGTTTTTCTTTTTTGGGACTTGACATTTTCATGCCCATGGTCATTTTTTTACAGGTTCTGCCTTTGAAGGGAAGTGCATCCTGAACTCCCAAAGGCACGGTAATAAAAGAGCTTGTTATTTTTAATGTAGTGGCACCAGGAGTTGAGATCAGCTACGCTTTTTGTCTGATATTGTCAGATTAATCAGTATTTATTCTGGACTTGAAAAGTGAATTTTATTAGCTCTTCAGGGCGTACTTTTTTCGACTAAATAACTCCATTTTTGGCTTTTCGCTTATAAAGTGAGGAATATCAATGCTTAAGATAGAAGACTTGCACGTCAATATCGGCGATAAGGAGGTCATCAAAGGCCTCAACTTACATATAAAAGAAGGCGAGACCTTCATTCTTTTCGGGCCTAACGGTTCCGGAAAGACCTCGTTGCTCATGACACTCATGGGATTCAGCAACTATACAGTTACTCAGGGCAAAATTACCTTCAAAGGTGAAGACATCACCTACGCCCCCATTTATGAGCGTGCACGTCTCGGAATAGGCATGTCTTTCCAGCGTCCGCCGACCATCCACGGTCTTAAGACCCGCCACCTGGTCAAAATGTGCGGTAACGGTTCCAATGTTGACGTTGAGATGCTCGCACAGCGCGTCAACATGACCGATTTCCTCGACCGTGATATTAACTCCGGATTTTCCGGCGGTGAAATCAAGCGTTCTGAACTTCTGCAGCTGATGGCCCAGAATCCCGGCCTGCTTCTTTTCGACGAACCTGAATCAGGTGTTGACCTTGAAAACATGCACCTTATCGGACAGATGGTCCGCACTCTGCTTGATGGTGAAATCAAACCCAGCATCGACCTGAGCATGAAAGAGCAGAAAAAGCTCGGCTCCAACACCTGCGGGCTGATTATCACCCATACCGGCCATATTCTGGACTACATCAATGCTGACCGTGGACAGGTCCTTTATAACGGACATCTCTGCTGTGAAGCCAGACCCCGCGATATTCTGGAGCACATCCGCAAGTATGGCTATCAGGAATGCGTAAGGTGTTTGAATTAGCGGTTTAATCCACGGAGGATAATCATGAATAAAGTAGATTTGAATCAATTCAAGTTCGAGGGTCTAGTACACGACGAAATTGCGGACCTGACTAAAATTTCCGCAGAAGATAAAGAACAGCTGCTCATGGCCGGTATCGATGTTGATGCAACCGAGACCAGCGGAACTTTCCTGCAGGTTGACCACTCAAACGTCCATTGCGGTTCCCATGAGAAAGATGTCGAAGTAATGGACATCAAAAAAGCCCTTGAAAAATATGACGGGCTTCCTGACTACTATTTCAAGCTTGTTGATAAAGACAAGGACGAGTTCACCAGATCGGCTGCAGAAAACCTGCACGGCGGTTACTTTGTCCGCACCAAGAAAGGGGCAAAGATTGAAAAACCGGTTCAGTCCTGTCTTTTCCTCAAGGCTGAACAGTCCGGTCAGAATATCCACAACATCGTTGTTGTAGAAGAAGATTCCGAACTGCATATCATCACCGGATGTGCTGCTGCACATGACAAATTCACCGGTGCTCACTTCGGTATTTCCGAATTTTACGTAAAGAAGGGCGGTAAGCTGACCTTCACCATGGTGCACAACTGGGGTGAAAACGTAACCGTACGTCCCCGCACTGTGGGTGTTGTTGAAGAGGGCGGTGTCCTGCTCAACAACTATGTGCTGCTCAAGAAGGTAAAAGATCTGCAGTCTTACCCCACAATCTACCTTAACGGTGAAGGTTCTGTTGCACGCTTCAACTCCGTTCTGGTTGCACCTGAAGGCTCACATCTTGATACTGGAACCCGCATCATCCAGAATGCTCCCAACACCAAGGGTGAAGTCATTTCCCGCACCATCACCACCGGCGGTACCATTATCGCCCGCGGTCATATTCAGGGCAACAATGTTCCTGCGCGCGGCCATATTGAGTGCAAGGGTCTTCTGCTTGGCGGAGGACGCATTCACGCCATCCCAGAACTTGAAGCTACCGTGGAAGGCGTTGAGCTTTCCCATGAAGCTGCAGTGGGAAAAATCGCACAGGAAGAGATCGAATACCTCATGGCGCGCGGTATGGACGAGGACGAAGCAACCTCTACCATCGTACGCGGCTTCCTCAACGTCGATATTATGGGACTTCCCGAGAAGCTTCAGAAAGAAATTGATCGCCAGATCGAAGAACTCGACTCTAGCGACGCCATGTAATCATTTTAAAGGGAAACGGGGGATTGCCCCTGAGGATCTCTTAAAATTGTGCTTAAATAGAAAAGATGCCTTTCCTGACGGGAAGGCATCTTTTTTGCGTTTGGAAAACTTGTTTATTTATGGGGCAAACTTCCTTCAGCAGCACCTACGGAGCCCAAAAGGTTCTCTGACTTTTTCGAGAACTTTTATAGGTGGTTAACCTTTACTGAATCTAGCACACCACAGTTTTTCTAAAATAGTTTGTGATCCAGCGTGGCGAAATTCTGCTGAACCAGTTTTAACAAGTTATCCCTTGACCTCGACGGGCTTGCCTACCTCCAATTCCAGAACCTTGCAGTCCGGTGCAAGCTCAGCACAATGTGCGGTGAATGATTTGGCGTCCTTTTCAAGAATGGGAAATGTTCCATAATGCATAGGGATTACTGTTTTACATTTGAGAAGTTTACATGCGTAGGCTGCATCGCATGAATCCATGGTAAACCATCCGCCGGTTGGCAGCAGGGCTACATCAATTTTATGCAGTTTACCGAAAAGTTTCATGCTGGAAAATAATCCGGTATCCCCTGCAAAATATACACAGTATCCGTCTTCGTAAGTCAGTATGTATCCGGCAGGGGCTCCTGTCGCTGAGGAATGCATGGCTTGCACCATCTTTATGCGGATTCCGGCAACCGCCACAGTTCCTCCGATATTCATGCCGATGATTCTGGCAGGATCAACTCCCTTACCTACCATTTTTTCCACCAGATCAAAGATGCAGACCAGAGTAGCACCTGTGGCATTGCAGATCTCCACAGCCTGACCGATGTGATCTCCGTGGTCGTGGGTAATAAGTACTGCATCCACATTATCAATGGACTCCCATGTATCGGAAGCTTTGGGGTTCCCTTCAAAAAATGGGTCGATGATAATGGTTTTGTCTCCGGACATGATGGTAAAGTTGGAATGGCCGTTCCATGTGAAAGTATGCTTCATAACTTACCTCTGCGAATCTTCGCACCAGCGTTTGTATAGGTTATGGGGAATATCCAATTGCTCCAGAACACGGCCAGCCATGTGTGCCGCAAGGTCTTCCACACTCTCAGGAGAGTGGTAGAATCCGGGTGATGCGGGCATGACGGTTCCCCCGGCAAGGGTCATGGTTTCCATGTTCCTGATGTGGATCAGGTTAAGGGGCGTTTCGCGTGTGACCAGAACCAGTTTGCGTCTTTCCTTGAGGCAGACATCGGCAGCCCTGTGAATAAGATTGGTTCCGAGACCTTGAGCGATAGCGGCCAGCGAAGACATGGAGCACGGACAGATTATCATTCCGGAATGTTTCCAGGAACCGCTGGCAGGAGGAGCGGCGATGTCATTCTGGTCATAAATGTAATCTGCACAAAGCTTCAAGTCGTCAGGAGTGTACGCGGTTTCAAGCTCCATGACTTGTATTGCGGCATCGGAAAGGATCAGATGCAGTTCAATATTGTCCGCATCACGAAGATGCCGTGCCAACTGAATGGCATAGACTGTTCCACTGGCCCCGGCTACAGCCAGGATTATTCTTTTCTTATCCATTTATGTCGAGGGGGTAAAATTATGCAACACTGTACGTGAAAGCTGAGACCTACAACATACTACAAAAATAGACAACTGCGGTCATTGCCGTGCTGTTCTCTTATAGCAGCAAAATATTTTGTTCGCTTTAAAAATCTTGAATTTTGCGGATTCATGTGCGACTAGAGGCTCACCTGAATGTCAATCTTAGCAAGTCTAAAAAAATTACTTTACGGAGAATTTTATGGTTACTCTCGGTACTGCAGGAACTTCGTCAGCTCGCAAAATGATGCTTCTCGGAGGCGGTGAGCTTGGTAAAGAAGTTGTCATTGAAGCCCAGCGCCTTGGTGTAGAGGTTATTGTCGTTGACCGCTACGCAAACACTCCGGCCATGCAGGTGGCCCACAGGAGCCATGTCATATCCATGCTGGATGCCGCAGAACTTCGTCGTGTTGTGGAAACAGAAAAACCTGATTTTATTGTGCCTGAAATTGAGGCGATTGCAACCGAGACTCTTCTGGAACTTGAAAAGGAAGGCTTTAATGTTATTCCCACTGCAAGAGCTACCAGACTGACCATGGACCGTGAAGGCATCCGCAGGCTTGCAGCAGAAGAGGTGGGGCTCAAGACTTCGCCGTACAAGTTTGCCGATACCAAAGAAGAATACCTTGCCGCAGTAAAGGAGATCGGTATTCCCTGTGTTGTCAAGCCGGTCATGAGTTCTTCCGGAAAAGGGCAGAGCACAGTAAAGAGCGAAGCTGATATTGATCATTCCTGGGACTACTCCCAATCAGGCGGACGTACCGGGGAAGGGCGCATCATCGTCGAGAAATTCGTTGAATTCGATTACGAAATTACTCTTCTGACTGTTCGTCATGCCGGCGGCACATCGTATTGCGCACCGATCGGACATCGTCAGGAAGATGGAGACTACCGCGAATCCTGGCAGCCTCAGCCCATGACTGACGCTGTGCTTGCCAAGGCACAGGACTACGCTTTGCGCATTACTGATGCACTTGGAGGACGTGGCATTTTTGGTGTTGAGCTTTTTATCAAGGGAGAGGATATCTACTTCAGTGAAGTTTCCCCCAGACCCCACGACACCGGACTTGTTACCGTCATTTCTCAGGATCTCAGTGAATTTGCGCTGCATGTCCGTGCGGTTCTCGGATTGCCTGTTTCTGCCATTCGTCAGTACGGCCCCGCTGCTTCCTCGGTAATCCTGTCAAATGGCAAATCCACAGCCCCGGCATTTGCAAACGTGGATAAGGCCCTTGAAGAAGCAGATACCAAGGTGCTTATCTTCGGAAAGGGAGAGTGCAACGGTGTCCGCAGACTGGGTGTTGCCCTTGCCCTCGGTTCCGACATCGATAACGCCAAGGATCGTGCTATTCGCGCATCTTCTGCCGTTAAAATCGAATACTAACGTTTCGTTAAGTCTCATATTTAAGCCCGCTGCTCCTCAATTGGACCTGCGGGCATTTTTTATGCCGTTATCCGGTTTCAAGTTTCCGGTTTTCATTGACAGAACGAAAGAAAAGTGGGCAATTTAGCTTTTCAAACACTGGAACGCGAAGAATTTTAGGAATTTCTTGCCTATCGCAAAGTATAAGTAGGCACTTCCTTTGTTTTTCTCATCTTACGTTTGGATAAACGTTCTTCTTAAGAAGTCCTTTTACCAAACTATATGCATAACTTATTATATAAGGATATATACTTATGAAACAGGATGCAAACGGATTAGCATTGGCCCCGCTAGGCTTATTTCTGGCAATCTTTATTGGGACAGGAGCTTTCCTGACCGCAAGCGGAACCAGTATGGCTTTTTATCAGCTATCCGCCACTGTTGCCATTCTTCCGGCAATAGCCTGGGCTTTGTGGATGGGACGCGGAAAAGTAACAGAGAAAATTAATATCTTTCTGCGTGGTGCCGGGGAGCCAGGCATAATAACAATGTGCATGATTTATCTGCTGGCGGGCGGATTTGCATCCGTAGCAAAATCCATCGGTGGGGTTGAAGCTACTGTAAACCTTGGTTTGTCGATAGTTCCTGCTTCAATGGTACTCCCCGGACTTTTTGTAATAGCGGCATTCATTGCAACCGCCATGGGGACGTCAATGGGCACAATCGCTGCCATCGCACCCATTGCTGTCGGAGTTGCCGCGAAGACTGATATTCCATCGGCGCTGCTCATGGGTGCTGTTGTTGGTGGGGCCATGTTCGGCGACAACCTGTCCATGATCTCGGATACAACCATTGCGGCGACACGTACTCAGGGATGCAGAATGAGCGATAAGTTCAAGATGAACTTTCTCATTGCGCTGCCGGCAGCAATACTCACTGTGGTCATTCTGTATGTGTTCGGTGAAGGCGGCCAGGTCGTGCAGAGTGGAGACTATAGCCTGATCAAGGTTCTTCCGTATATTGCAATTCTGGTTATGGCTGTCGCAGGTATGAACGTTTTCATCGTACTTGGTGCCGGAATCGTTTTAACCGGTATTGTAGGGTTTCTGTCGGTGGGAGATTTCAGCCTGCTCAAATTCTCGCAGGACATTTATGGCGGCTTTACCGGAATGCAGGAAATTCTCGTGCTCTCGCTGCTTGTAGGTGGTCTTGGTGAGCTTATAAAGTATCACGGCGGGATCAGCTATATTATCAGCTTCATCGGCAGGATAACCAGAGGAACCAAGTCGACCAGAGCCGGAGAACTGAGTATCAGTGCTCTTTCCGTTTTTTCCGATTTCTGTACAGCCAACAACACTGTTGCAATCATTCTGACTGGTGGCATGGCCAAAGAAATTGCTGAAAGCCATAATGTAGATCCGCGCCGCAGTGCCAGTCTTCTGGATATATTCTCCTGCATCGTGCAGGGCATTATCCCTTACGGTGCGCAGGTTCTGCTTGCAGGTTCGATCTCAAAGCTGTCCCCGTTGGAAATAATAGGAAACATGCATTACTGCTTTATACTTGCAGCAGTGGCTATTCTGAGCATTATGACCGGATTTCCGCGTGTAAAAAATTAATCAGTCATTAATAAAAACGGCCCCGCTGAATCTCTTCAGCGGGGCCGTTTTTATTATCTGTAGTACAGATTTCGTCCACCGACCGTCAGGAAGGCCTGATGCAGGTTCCTGCGCACATCGCGTCTGTCCCAGATGTCCTGAATGTGACCTCTGGAAAGGGCGTTGTATGCGGAATGGTAATCGGGTGGGATGTCCATTCCGGTCGTTTCCTTGATAACTCCCGGTCCGGCAAAACCGATGCGGGATGAACGGACCGCATACTGGTAAGGCGAACAGCCGAGGAAACTGGCCACCGGTCCGGCATAGGAGTTGGTGTCATAAAGAACTATGTAAAGGCCGCCGGACTCAATGTAGCGGCGTACGGCCATTGTTACTCGTGGCATCTGAACAAGACCGTTGGTGCCTTCCTGAATGCGGATGCCGGCAGTACCGTGTACATATGCGAGGAATGGGTAGCGTTTCTTGCCGGCCAGCTCAAGTGCTCGGATGAACTTTTCACCTTCTGCAGCACCTACAGACCCACCACGGAAGGGGGCTACCAGAGTCGCGCAGGTCAGTTTGGTGTGCTTGATGGCGGCTTCATAAGTTATGCAGCCGGACTGCAGCCCAGTCTTTGCTTTAGCAGCATCCAGTCTTTCCTGAAAATTGGGGAAATTGGTCGGGTTTGCCGAGCAGATAGACTTGTTGAATTCGCGCACGGTTCCCCAATCGAAAACGTTGGCCATGTACCAGCGGTATTCCATCGGGAAATGATGACCGCAATTGGGGCAGACTCCGGCAAATTCATCGAAAAGGTCACGTGACCAGATTTCAAGGCAACCGTTTTTTTCCGCGTTGGGACAGGTTATTTCACGGTCTTCACTGGCACGAGGGCTCACGTAATGTCTGTAATCGGACGGTGGAATATCCGGCTCGGAATCTTCGGAAAGCTTGGTCAGGGCAAGTTCGACATCAGAAACACTCTTGGAGCCTATGCCCATCTTTCCGATCAGCATGTGCTTGAGTTTGTCGAACTTGTTGGTGACGACATGGATTTCATCCTTGGCTTCATCGGCCAGAGACTGAATTTTGCTCTGGTATTTCTTGATCATGTCGTAGCGAACAGTGGAGTAGGCAGCAGTCATTGCATCCACTTTAGCAGAATTGAGTTTCTCAAGAAAAGAGCGTTTGTCGTCAAAGGCATGCTGAGCCATACGACGGTATTTTTTATACCGCTTCCAGAGTAGCCGTTCTTTGGCGTTGGGGGTGATGGACCAGCGAACAAAAACTGATTCGTTGGTGAGTTCTTTTTTGTTGCGATTTTTGATGGCGGCACCGCGGAACAGACGAAGACCTTTGACACTCAGCACAACTTCATCGGTAGCACGGATCACTTCTGCGCGCAGAACCTTATAGAAGTCGAAATGCTCAGGCCTTGCGCCGAGAGCCGGTTCACGTATCACGCCATCAATATAGCCGAAATGCAGGTTGTCATCCGCAGTAATGCACTGGGATTTGGCGCATGTTTCAATCAACTTGGCTGGAGCGCGTTCTCCTCCGCGGATACGACCTTCAATTGCAGCTGCACCTTCGGGAGAGATAACGGAGTAATACCCGTGAGAGAGCATCAGGCGTTTATCAGCCATGGCGATGGCTTCAGCACCACCGGAGCCGCCTTCGGAAATTACGGAAATGATGGGCACATCAAGTCCGCACATTTCGTAAATGTTTTCAGCAATCTGCTGAGCTGCACCGGGGTAGTCTTCAACCGGATATGAACCGGGAGTAAACACGTAGGTGTGGATGGGGATATTCTCACGTGCAGCTACTTTCATGTAGCGCAGGGCGTTTGCGTTACCCCAGGGTTTGATACAGCCGCCATTGCGGAATTCCTGACCGTGACCTTTTTCCTGACCAACGACCATGACCGGCTGGTTGTGGACTTTCTTGCCCACGCGGCGGGAGATGTAGGCTCGCGCAATGACCATACCGGGGTCGATGCTCATATCATCCTTTCCACCGACAACAGTATAGTTGTCATACACGTTTTCAAGGATGTCAACGAGGCAGATGCGTTCGGAATGGCGGACAATGCGGACCTTGTCCATTGCGGACAGGCCTTCATCTATGTCTTTTTCCAGAACGACGAGACTCTCATCATAAGTGTTGAGCTTGTCCCACAATGCTTCCTGAGTCAGATTTATATTACGGTCCAGGAATGTATCAAGCTTGTTGGCAAAAGCAGTAAGGCGTTTATCTTCGGTTTCACCGAGAATATCACGCGCATACTGGACCCGCTTGATCATCCCGTCCAGTTTTTTTTCTATATCCATAATGTATTATTAGAATTCCAGTAAGTTTGTAGTTTTTTGGGCCAGAAACTTAAGGTTGGACTTAAGGGAAACTTCCTTTCTGTCCTTACCTTCAAGAACGAACTCTTTTAGGAATTCAAGTCCGCGTTTCTTGCATTCGTCAAGGTCTTTGCCCCAGATGATGGCAAGTGCCAGGTTGGGGTCGAATTCGGTCGGAATCTGGTAAGCCTTGTCGGTAGGAATGTGAGTGTGCATCTTAAGCCAGTCGTGATCCTTCCAGCCCAGATTCTCGATTTTGCCTGCCCAGGGGGCGAATTTTTCATCGGTGTCTTCAGCTATGATTCTGTATTCGATTCCAACACCTTCAAAGGTGATGTCATCCTGAGTGTAGCCGAGGTCATCACCGAGAGCGAGCCTGATCTGTTCCTTGATCAGGTTCACATCCTTGTTGCCCTTAATGCGTGAGATTGCAGCGGAAACACCGTTTTCAACCTGAATACGGGTGTTTACTTCCATCAGGAACGGCGCTCCCTTGGGGGTTACTATCCACTCCCAGGTTCCCACGTTATCATAATTGATTTCGCGGGCCATGTTCAGTGAGTGCTCCACAATGTCGTCCATAACTTTCTGGGCATCAAAAGAGTAGGCAATGCTCTGTGGGAAGAATCCGGGAGCCACCTCGATGCGTTTCTGCCTGCCAGGACTCTGTACGGAGCAGTTTCGGGTACCGAAATGGACGTGTTTCTTACCGGACCGTTCGGATACGATCTGAACTTCAAGGTGGTTGAAGTTGAATATCCGCTGTTCAATGAGCACGCCTTCGTCATTGAAGGTTCTCAATGAATAGTTTCTGATTCTGCGGTAAACCTGACGAAACTCTTCGATGGAATAAACTTCATCAATTCCCATACCACCGCCGCCAGCAGATGCCTTGACCAGAACAACTGGGTTCTTTACGCCCTGTTTTTCCTGGAATTCAAATAGATTGGCTGCAATTTCTTCTGCTTCGAGCTCGTCGTAAATGGCACGATCGGAGCCGGGGATAGTGGGGACGTCCAGTTTACGGGCCAGTCGCTTGGTGTTGATCTTGTCTCCGAGGTCCTGAATAACCCACCAGGAAGGCCCGATGAAGGTCATGGGACGATCCCTTTCGGTTACACGACGTGCAAAACGGAAGTTTTCGGAAAAAAATCCGTATCCCGGGTGAACCGCTGTACACATGGTTTCGTCTGCAACGGAGAAAATATCTCCGGCATCGATGTAAGATCTTATTTTATAAACAGATTCCTCTCCGCCAAGCGCTCTAGCCATGGCGACGTGACCGGAATCTTTGTCTTCAGCCGTGTATACGCAAACAAAATCAAGGCCGAGATCCTTACAGGCCTGCATGATGCGCACAGCAATCTCGCCTCTGTTGGCAATAAGTACTTTATCTGTCTTTGGATTCAAAGCGACTCTCCTGAGTCTTTCAGGTTTGTTCGATATATATTGGTTGTGAAACCGGATTTACAAAAATACGCAACCGTTTTAAGCCAAATAACGAACCTGTCAAGTTAAAATAATTAACATCTCCGTAGGTATAATTCCTTACACTCCATGTTACGTCATGTAACCGGACTGCGAATAATTCAGGTTCAGGCTGTTTAGTTGAAAGGTTACCTTAAACCGTACATGACTTTCCTCGGAATTCAGCCTGTCCTGATAGAACATGACAGACATTTCGTCAAACAGCGGAGTTTTTTTGTGGTGAGTATAAACGCTTCAAAAAAGAATCCCGCATTTCATCTGAAATGCGGGATTTTCGCTGCCATTTAAGGTCGTTAAATGAGGCCGAAAGTCAGCATTTCCACTATATCGGTCTCTTTTCCTTCCTGGTCCGGGACCTTGGAACTTTCCCGGGCTTTCATGGTTTCTTCCACAATCTGGTTTACAGATACGGTTTCGTTTCCATCTGGAACATTAAGCTCCGCCACAAAAGTTTCCGTTTCCGAAATCTTCTGCGGAGTCAGTTTATCCTGATACACAGACATTCTAGTATAAATAGTTATCTGTTCCAGGGCCTTGTCATTTTCTCCAAGCTGTTTGTAAGCTCTCGCAAGCTTTCTATGGGCAAGGCGCTTATGTCCCTCTTCAAGCTTGAGGTTCAACCCCTGCTGAATAACGTTAACTGCTTTCTGGTATTCTCCTTCACGCAGATAACAGTCGCCGAGCATTATGTAGCTGGGACCGTATTCCGGGTCGGAGGCAATGGCTTTTTCAAAATACACCGAGGCAGTTTCATCGCAGTTAAGCATGAAAGCAACTGTTCCGGTCTGATGGAGGCCGGAAGCCTCGTGCTTGGTGCCGCAGCCGGTAAGCAGGGCCGCAATGATAAGAGGCAGCCCAAGCATGGCGGCTCTTTTTCTGATCCCCACAACTGAACGGTTCTTCATAATATTAAAGAGGTGTTCCTGTGCTCCCTTTAAGCGGGAGGTTTAAGTTTCCTTTCAACCCGTTTCATGCCTTAAACTTTACGATTGGGCAAGAAAAAGCAGGCTTCCTGTTGTGTTTAAAACACACAAGTTGGAAAATAATCATTTAATTTCAGGGAGTTCATCCCAGCATGTTGTGTAAGAAGGTGACTTGAATTTGCGGTTCATCTGCCAGGGCTGGGAAATCCCTTCGGCCCCGTAATTTAAAGTTCTCCTGCCGAATCTGGAGTTGGCTGTATCCAACAGTTGCATCAGCGAATCGTTCCTTTCCCGTAAGGTCTGGTCATCAAATTCAAACAGGCTGCATTGACGGTTTTTCTTCCTGCAGATTTCAATAAGGGTCACGGACGTTTTCTTGTACCTGAATCCATCTTTATAGATGGACCGAATACAGTTCAAAGCCGCAGAAATCAACTCCGGTGTGTAGTCCGTAGCCATTGGGAACATGCGCATAGCTGAATTTGAGTATTGAGGCATATTGTTGTGGCGGTTGGTGGTAATGTAGACAACAATGCCTCCGGCAAGACTTTGCTGGCTGCGAAGCTTTTCTGCTGCCCTGACGGTATAAGCAGCAGTGGATTCCTCCATGTCCTGCAGGGTTGAAGCCGGACGTCCGAAAGATCGGGAAGACGTGATAGTTTGTTTTGCCGGAGGGCTGCCTTCAAGAGAAAAGCACGGAGTTCCACGCAGTTCGAGGGCAGTATGAAGACCGGTTATAGCCATGTTTTTCTTTATCCACAGATCCGGCAGATCTTTGAAGGCTCGTGCCGTATCCACCCCCCGTGCGAGGAGACGCTTACCGTGTCTGCGCCCGATTCCCCAGACATCAGTAACCGGAATTCGGTCAAGAAATCGGTCCAAATCACGCCGGGCGCAAAGGCTGAAGACTCCGTTTGTCTTGGGATTTTTTTTTGCAAGCCTGTTTGCTGCCTTGGCGAGAGTCTTTGTAGGACCAAACCCTATGGAGACGGGAATTCCGGTCCATTTAAGCACGAGAGATCTGATATGCGGACCTATTTCAGGAAGCGCAGTCAAAAATTGCGGGGGAAATTCAAGAAAGGATTCGTCGATTGAATATATCTCCATTTCAGGAGAAATTCCTCGGAGGGTATCTGAAACGCGTTGGGAGATATCTCCGTAGAGCGAATAGTTTGACGAAAAAATTTCTACGTTGTTGTTCAGAAAAAAAGTCTTGTATTTAAAAGCAGGAGCCCCCATGGGTACCCCCAGTTCCTTGGCTTCCTGGGAGCGGGATATGACACAGCCGTCATTATTGGAAAGGACAACCACGGGACGGTTTCGTAATTCCGGTCGAAAAAGTCTTTCGCAGGAAACATAAAAATTATTGCAATCCACAAGAGCAAAAATTCTCATACCCCGGCCTTGTGTATAATATAGGTAACAACACCCCATACCTCAAAGGATGTTTCCTCCGTAATTTCCATTACTGGATAGTCAGGGTTTTCCGGGACGAGATACAGACATCCATTGCACTGTTTTAAGCGCTTTACTGTCAGCTCACCGTTAACGACAGCAATAATTATTGAATTCTGTGCGGCATCAAGAGATCTGTCGACAATGAGAATATCCCCGGACGCAATGTTTGCGTCCCTCATGGAATCTCCACAGGTCCGTACAAAAAAAGTCGCAGCCGGATGCCTTACAAGGTGCTCGTTGAGATCCAGTTTCCTATCAATATAGTCATCCGCCGGGGAAGGAAAACCAGCAGCCACCTGCGAAAGCATGAGTGGCAGTTTTGTTCTGTTGAGAATTTTGGGGCTGATTATTTCAATCGAATTTGTATTCATAAGAGTCCTTTTTTATTAACGTACTTATTTCCTAGTTCCGCAAAATAGTGCCTCCGCACTCTGTGGAATTGGCATCATCTTTGTTTAATCATTATTGACATATTGTGACTAAAGTCAATCTTAAATAAACAATGCTCGTAAAAAAAGAGCCTGAAAAACAGGCTCTTAAAAAGTTGCAGGGCTGACTTATTTATCCATAAACATGGCGACCATTTGCCCAAGCACTGCATCCGCATCTGCGTGCGGGACCTGACAGGTGCCAACCTGTCTGTGACCGCCCCCACCAAATTTGAGCATTACGCTACCCACATCGACTTTACTGGTGCGGTTGGTGATACTGTGTCCAACGGAGAAAACGGTATTTTGTTTCAGTTTGCCCCAGACAATTTGAATGCTGATGTTGCACTGCGGATACATGGAGTAGAGCGTGAAACGGTTTCCGGGATGAATTTCCTCCTGCTCACGGAGGTCAAGAATGGCCACATTCCCGAAGAGTTCTACACGCTCTTCAAGCATATTACGGAATTCTTTGTCCCTGTCGAAATAAAGCTTAACGCGTTCCTTCACGTCAGGCAGGTCAAGAATTTCATCAATGGGCAGGGCACGGCAATAGTCGATGAGATTCTCCATCAACTGATAGTTACTTACATTGAAATAGCGGTAACGACCAAGTCCGGTCCGGGGGTCCATGATAAATCCCAGCAGAATCCAGTCGGTAGGGCTTTCAATTTCTTCAACAGTCAAATCGCCGCTATCTACTTTATCGACATAATAGAGCATCTCATCAAACTTATCGCCGAATTTTTCATGTCCGCCGAAATATTCCCAGATAACTCTTGCAGCGCTTTTGGCATTTTTGGACATGCCCTCGAAGTTTATGTCCATGCCAAGCCGTTCATCTTCGCTGGAATGGTGATCAAACCAGTAACCACATCCATCAATATAGGGGACGTTGGCTACAATGTCATTGGGATCACCGGGATATTTGCCGTCCTGCACATCCTTGGGGTGCACAAACATCCAGTTATCCATAATCCCGATGTCCTTGAGGAGGACAGCACAGGCAAGGCCGTCAAAATCAGATCTTGTCAAAAGCCGCATGAACATCTCCGTTTCTTTGGAAATAAAACAAGCTTTCCCGAATAACAGTACCTGTTGTTTAAATGAAAAAGAGTATAATTACAATCCGTTTTGAAATAATTTGAAGAATGCAATTTATTTCCCTGATTCAGCTACTTGATCACCAGAACCGGGCAGGAGGCGATGTGCAGAACCTTGTGAGTTACGCTGCCTACGACCAGGCCTTCAAGGTCGGATTTTCCTTTTGAGCCCATTACAATGAGGTCACAGCCTTCTGTTTCTGCAACAGATTTAATGACTTTGGCAATTGACCCTCCAATGATTTTTTCATCAAATTCAATGTTTTTAGCTTTAAGTACAGCGCTGTGCTTTTCAATTATTGCATAGGAAGCACGGGTGGCGTCATCAATAGCCTTCTGAAAATTTGGTTCTCCCAATCCAGTAGGAACAGGACGATGGCAGTGAAGCAGAACGACCTTTGCTTCTGACAATTCGGCAAGAGATGATCCATAGTTTACAGCACTGTCGGAGTGTCTTGAGTCATCAACGGGAATCAGTATTTTTGAAAATATCATCTTTTAGTCTCCTTGTTTTGGTCACATTACTCCAAGCTAAGCCCAGTCGCAACAAGTCCGGTTAAAAATAGATGGCATTGGGCTGAATGAACATTAACTTGATTGACTGAACGTTCATTCAATAAGCTTTTTTCTGAAAAACAACTTCACTTGCAGCGTAATTTTATGTCGCAATATCAAATTTAACTATTTGTTTTTAAAGGTTAAATTTAATTAAGAAGAAATTTAAAAATTAATGTCCAAAATAAGTTGACAGAGAGCATGATTGAACGTAGATACTATCTTCAGTTGACGTCGCTCTGAAAACGAGTTCAGAGGAGATGTCCTCAAGGGTAGTTGTTGGCTGATGCCGTCGCACAGTTCCTTGGCTGAATGACTGTAGGGGTCTAACAAGACAAGTATGAACAACCTCGGCAGAGAGACTGAACCACAATTCACTGCAGCAACCCTTTGAGAGAATCACTCTGGCGCACTTGATGGGGAAGCCCGCATCTCTCCATTCAAATTGCAGGACTGAAACCATGATCTTTACAGAAAATTTCTGGCGCACGAGCCGACCATCAGTTCGGGCGTATGATTTTCTCGGATCATAAATGAGTAAAACCACCTTCCGTTTCCATTCCTTAAAGCATAGGCCCCTCCAATCGGAGGGGCTTTTGTTCTTTTAAGAGAAATGATTGAATGTACGGTTGCTGAATGTAACGGTTTGTTTTCCAATACTATTCAGCATTGAGGTGCAATCACTTTGTCTGTTGACCTTTAATTGGGTTTTCCGTAACAATATTGTTTTACGTTGATCTGTAAAATAGCTGAAATAAAGAGTTGTTGTTATGACCAAAAAGGATACGGTATTAAAAGCCGCCAAGGAATTGTTCGGTGAAATGGGATACAGCGGAACAACCTTCAAAAAAATTGCGGACCGTGCCGGGGTGGCTGTTGGACTTCTGTCTCACCATTACGGCAACAAGGAAAAACTTTTTCGGGCCGCAGGCTTTGATGTTGCAGAAAGGTTGAGTCTTGCCTTGCAGGATGAAATAGTACAGGCTGAAACTGGCTATGATGCTGTTATAAGGTTCGCACGCCGCTATCTTGAATTTTCAATCGATCCCGACGAAGATTTCCTTGTCTTGATCAGGTGCTCTCCGTTTAGCGACCTGAAGACCGGTGCTGACAGAGATGCGATGGTACACAAGTTTGCCCAGATCCCCATGCTTTTGGAAAACTGTGTTGCCCGCGGAGTTCGGGATGGGTCCATTCCGAATGTTCCGGTTCCGGAGACCTCTTCAGTTGTGCTTTGCAACCTTGTCGGTGCGGTCAGAACAAAACTTCTTACTCCGTACAGCCCCCCGAAACTCTACGATGAAGCTCTTAATTTCATTAAACGGGCGTTGAAGGCATAGTTGTTTTAGATATTATTTTGGTTGTATAATTTTGAATTTTCAAGGCTGTCTTTGCTAAAGGCGGCCTTTTTTATTGTTAAAAGACATCTTTTTGATGATGATTTGCCAGTCAATTAGTTTAATTGAATCAACTGATCGATTTTAAATCTGAAAAGCAGGTAGAGCGTTTTTATGTCTTTCTATGCAAGAGCTACAATTACTTATTTTGTGTTCTATTTGTATATCCGGCTCTGGATATGCAGAATGCTTGCCGACAACCCAAAGATAAAACGAGGGGTACTGCTGGCGACCGACCTGATGACTCTGTCTTTACCAGTGACAATTTTCTTTCGGGCTGATCTGCCATATCTGCTGAAAATAATCATGCAGGGAGCCGGGTACAGCTGGGCCGCCATCATTGCCTGCATGGTTCCCATTGGGCTCTGTTTTGAGCCAATCCGATTAGGGCTAAAACTTTTGGGAAACGGTTTCAGGCTGCCACGACTGAAAATTTTTGCGGTGCTCTGTCTTGTTTCTGCCTTTATGGCTATCGGAGGATACATAAATGCGACCTCGCCAATCGTGAAGGAGTTAGAATATGATTTTACGAATGGAAACAAAAATGCTTCAGAGTACCGAGTAGTTGCATTTACAGATTTGCACGCTGGAAAACTCATGACCCCGGACAGGGTAGGGGCGATTGTTAATATGGTGAACGCCCTCAAACCGGACGCGGTTTTGATGGTGGGAGATATTCTGGATGATTTTGATGCAGAATATACAGGTTCTGCGGATGAGCTTTCCAGAATTAAGGCTCCGCTTGGCAAGTTCGCAGTCCTAGGAAATCATGAGTATTATCTTGGAGAGAACTGGTCGAAGCGTTTACTCCAAAAGCAGGGGATAACAGTGCTGAGCGACAGCTACGCTGTGGTTGATGGAAGCCTTATGCTTGTAGGGCGAAATGACTATGCTGCCCCGATCAGAAATGGGAACAGGGTAAATCTTGAAACAATTATTCCTAAAAATAACAAGCTTCCGGTCATATTACTCGACCACACCCCACGAGAACTTGACAACGCGCAAAATGCAGGGGTAGCCCTGCAGATTTCCGGACACACCCATAATGGTCAACTATTTCCGTTTAACTACGTAGTTGAACGCTTATATGAGAAGAAATACGGAACCTACAGGAAAAACGAAACCAACTACTACATAAGCTGTGGGGCCGGTTTTTGGGGACCGCCCATGAGAACAAACAGTAGGCCGGAAATACTGCTCATGAAAATAACACTATAAAAGGCTTAACCTCTATTTTGAGGAGAGGATAAACATTAAAGGCCATTGCGAATCAGCTTCGCAATGGCCTTCTTAATTTAGGAAATGACTTTCCTGAAACCCGGAGTTGTTTATTTCAATTTACTGGTGATGTTATTCTTTATCCAGGTTCCATCCCACCATTCTACCGGGTTAACCGGAATGCCAGAGCAGATTACGCCGTAGTGCAGATGGTCTCCCCCGGCCATTCCGGTCGCGCCTGTCTTTCCGATGATCTGTCCGCGTGCAACCATGTCCCCAGGTGCGACATCCATCTGACTCAAATGAGAGTAGAGGGTTTGCAGTCCCATTCCATGGTCAATAATTACTGCATTACCGTAAATACCGAAGTCCGAAGCGGCCAGAACCACACGTCCGTCATTAGCAGCAGGAACAGGAGCATTACGGATGCTGGCAAGGTCAATTCCAAGGTGTGTCTGTTTATCGATTTCCTTCCCATTGTGGAAATAGCTGCGTCTATCACCGAAACCGGCACGGTTTGCAGCGTTTGGCAGCCTGAGAAAACTGTCTTTAAAAAGGAAGTTCGGAGCGGTTTCCTTGGCAATACGGTGCAGCTCAGCACGGTTTTTTACACGCAACTCCCGATTGACCTTGAGGAACAGTTCAACCTGACTCGGAACGCCCGGAAAATCAGATTCAAACTGAGGCATTTTGCTGTTCAAAAATCTATCCGAAATATTGATATTGTCATGCCTGTACTTGCGGCCGTTGGCATGGAACCAGAAAGTGCTTTTCCGTTTATTGGCTGCGGCATCTTCAGCAATCAGCACCGGGTTGAAATCTTGAACTTCTGTGTAGTAGGGCATTGCAAAAAGGGCTGCATATGATCCATCAACCTGCTTGAATCCGGGAAAAAAGTCTTCACCGACTTCAACACCGGTTTTAACGGGATCTTCATTGACATTGTATACAACAAGTGCGCAACCACCCTGATTGAGGTTGTGTGTGCTCGTCTGTACTGTGATCTTGGGGGCGATGGTATCAAGCGTATACTTGCCACGAGCAATAACTGCATTGCCACTGCCGAAACCGGCCAGAGAAGTGTCTACAGCCCATACTGCAATTTCAAAATCACCTTCTTTAATCTGCTTTTTCTTAATCAGAATATCTTCGTTATAATCGAAGGTCTCCTTAGGTAATGTCTTTTCGGTCAGAGTAAGCTTGTTCTCTCCTTGAATTAAAACGACTTTCACAGCTTTAATTCCGGACTGCGGATCACTTATGTTGATATTGATCGGCGTTTCATAAGTAATAAATCCTTTTTCGGGCGACAGAGTCAATTGTGGAGCAGTTGTATCTTTGTACAAAAGGTATGCTCCAACAGCCAGAACAGCGATCAAAATGATTAGTATGATAATTTGTCCGATGCGATTTTTCTTCCGTGTCATTGTCAATCCTTGTGATTAGGTCGGGTGATTCCGATACCTTTATTGTTCTAAATCGCGGTGAGCATAACAACAAATATTGCCATGATTCAATATACAACATTGTAAAAGTTGTTTTTGTCTATGGCTTATATAGATAAAAACTATGAGTAACTCAATTTTGTATCACTTATTGTTGACGTAAAACTCTGTACTGTGTATGTGAATTAAAAAAATATCGTCGCCGTGGCGGTTTTTTTTCTTAAGTAAGGACAGTGCCTTACACGCCGGCAACCACCAAGGAGGTAGGGATGAGTTTGACCAGGCGAGATTTCGTGAAAATGTGCACAGGAACTGTGGCTGGATTTGGGATTTCCCAGATGTTCAACCCCAGTGTAGTGCATGCACTGAAAAAATTTATACCACATGTTTTCTGGCTGCAGGGACAGGGCTGCACCGGATGCTCGGTATCTATTCTGAACTCAGTGCACCCCTCTATCGCAGAGGTTTTGCTGGATGTAATCACTCTTGATTATCACCCGACTATCATGGGTTCCGAAGGCCATGAGGCCTGGGGTCATATGATGGATGTGGCTAAAGATCAGAAGGGTAAATACATCCTTATCGTTGAAGGAGCCGTTCCCACAGCTGAGAACGGACATTTCTGTATCGTCGGAGCTGACGCCAATCACAAAGAATACGCAATGAGTGAGGCCACCCTTGAGATGGCCAAAAACGCTGCTGTTGTTGTGAACGTTGGAACATGTTCAGCATACGGCGGTATCCCCGCTGCTCAAGGAAACCTCACCGGCTCCATGTCTGTGACCAATTTCCTTGCAGAAAACGGAGTGAAGACACCCGTAGTAAACATTCCCGGCTGCCCCCCGCATCCTGACTGGATGGTGGGAACTCTCGTTGTTGCAATCAATGCAATCGAAGAGAAGGGGCTGCAGGGCGGTCTGGCTGAAGTCGTCACCATTCTTGATGATGTTGGTCGGCCGAAACCTTTCTTCGGTGAAAACATCCACGACAACTGTCCCTATCTGGAGCAGTTCGAACAGGATGCTTATGCTGACATGTTCACCGACCCGGTTAAATGTCGTTATGAATTGGGCTGTAAGGGTCCCAATGCCAACTCCGACTGCTTTAAACGCAAATGGAATGGCGGCGTAAACTGGTGCGTTGAAAACTCAGTATGCCTTGGCTGTGTAGAACCGGGATTCCCGGATGAAATGTCCCCCTTCTACGAAGCCGGTTAACCGGAAAAAGGAGTACTAATCCTTATGTCTTCAGAATCTCATGCACCCGCCGCTAGCAAGGACGGGAAACTTAAGATTGCCATTGATCCGGTAACTCGAATCGAAGGTCACCTCAAAGCTGAGGTTGTTGTTAAAGACGGTAAAGTTGTGGACGCATGGCTCTCCGGCGGCATGTATCGCGGCTTTGAGAACATCCTGGTAGGACGCGATCCCCGTGACTCCGCCCAGTTGACTCAGAGACTCTGCGGCGTTTGCCCCACAGCTCACTCCACTGCTTCTACCCGTGCACTTGACGATGCTTTCGGTGTAAAACTGACCACTAACGGTCGTCTCACCAAAAACCTAATCTTCGGTGCCAACTACCTGCAGTCTCATATTCTGCATTTCTATCATCTCGCAGCTCTGGACTTCGTACGCGGACCCGGCAAAGCTCCATTTGTCCCCCGTTTCGAACACCCCGACCTGCGTCTGGATGAAAAAACCAACGCCGTAGCTGTTGACCAGTACGTCAAGGCTCTCGAAATCCGCCGCATCTGCCACGAAATGGTAGCTCTGTTCGGTGGCAAGATGCCTCACATTTCCGGTCAGGTTGTCGGTGGCGCCACTGAAATTCCTACACAGGAAAAACTGGCTGAATACGCAAGCCGCTTCAAACAGGTTCAGCAGTTCATAGCTGAAACCTACGTACCCACCGTTTACCTGATCGGTTCCGTATACAAGGATCTGTTCAAAATCGGCGGCGGCTTCAAGAATGCCATGGCATTCGGTGTATTCCCCATGGACGATGCAGAGAACGAATTCCTCCTGCCTTCCGGTGTTTACGTCGACGGCAAGGATGAAAAGTTCGATCGCAACCTCATCAAGGAATACGTCAAATACTCCTGGTACACTGATGAGTGTTCAAACCTGCATCCGAGCAAGGGTAAAACCATTCCTGACGTGCACAAAAAGAACGCCTACAGCTTCTGTAAGGCTTCCCGTTACAACAACAAATCTGTTGAAGTCGGTCCTGCAGCACGTATGTGGATCAAGAATCCCGAACTCAGCCCCATGGGTCAGAAGCAGCTCAAGGATCTCTTCGGCGTCGAAGCCAAGATGTTCCGCGATCTGGGTGCCGACATGGTATTCTCTCTTATGGGCCGTCACGTTGCCCGTGCAGAAGAAGCATACCTCGTTGCCAACGCCATTCAGGATCACTGGCTCAAGGAAGTTAAGCCCGGCGAAGAAACCTACGTCAAGGCTACCATTCCCCAGTCTGCTGAAGGCATCGGTCTTACCGAAGCTCCCCGCGGATCACTGCTGCACTACATCAATATCAAAGACCAGAAGACTGCGAATTACCAGATGATTCCCGCAACTCTCTGGAACAGCGCACCTCGTGACGACAACGGTCTTCGCGGTACCATTGAAGAAGCTCTGATTGGTACCCCCGTTCCGGATCCGAAAAGCCCTGTCGACATATCAAGGATCATCAGATCCTTTGATCCGTGACTTGGCTGTGCCGTGCACGTGCTGCACGCAGAGACCGGTGAAGAACACGTTGTTCACGTTGGAGAAGGCTGCTAGGTTATATATATCTGGAAACCTGTGCAGATGGCCGCAAGGCCCGACTCCTGAGCGTTGACACGTTCTGATAAACAGATAAAGCTCCCGGATAACGGATTCATTTCCGGAATCCGGGAGTATTTTTTTAAAGGCCTTCGGCTGAAAAGAGTTTATTCCACTGTCTCCATCCCTTAAGCGAGCGGAAAGACCACTTGCCTATCGGCTGGTGTATGAACACCAAAATCTTTACCAAGGCTTTACTACTGGTGATATCTTATTGTGCGGTTCTGGATTTTTTTGAGCTATGCACAAAATAAATTTTAGGTGGAAGGGCTCTCTTTTGATAAGCAACTAATTCGGACTCATGAGAGCAGAAGCGCGGCAGAGATCAAGATAGCCATCGTTCATCTGGTCCAACTGAAGCCTCCCGCAAGGTTGCCGGAAATATTTTGAATTAAAAGCGCATGTGTGTATAATTTCACGCCCCGCAAGTCCAGCGAAGGCACCGAACGCACATGCTTTGTAAGGGACTGATAATGAAGAAATTACTGGTGTTAGGTATTGGAAACATCCTGCTCGGCGATGAAGGATTCGGGGTTCATGCTGTAGAAGAACTGAAGAAAGAGAATTGGCCTGAATTCGTCCATCTTGTAGATGGTGGAACCTTCACTCACGATATTTTTCACATTCTCGAAGGGTATGACGGGCTTCTGGTACTGGACATCGTCCACGGCACCAGGGAACCTGGAACTATCTATTATCTTGAAGAAAAAGACATCATTCAGAATGACAAGCAACGCCTCTCCCTGCATGACATTGACCTTGTTGACTCCCTGAACATGGCAGGGGCTATAGGCAAACGTCCGGAGATGCGCATTCTTGGAATGGAGCCGGAAAACTACACCGACTGGTCCATGGAAATGACAGATACATGCAAGGCCGTTTTTCCTCAATTCGTCGAGAGGGCTCGTCAGGAAATCAAACGCTTTGTTGAAGAATTTGCGCAGTAGGGCGATTCAGGATCAATAATACAAAAAAACAAAGGCCCGCTCCTGTTTGAAACGGCCCTTTGTTTTATTTACAATGATAGGATCGAAATTTTTGTAGAGCTAAAACTACCCGTTTTCCAAAGCCTCCATCAGACTGATAGTCAGTTTCAGGAAATCAGCTTCTGTCAGGATGCCCTCAAGGCCGTTTTTATCATTTACAACAGGCAGACAGCCGTACTTGTGGTTCAAAAGAAGATACGCCGCGTCTTTCAGCAGGGTGTCCTTATTCACAGTCTTAATACCGGTCTGCATAATTTCGCCGATTGGTATCCCGGAATCAATTTCGCCTTGAGTCGCAGGATCAATATCTGCAAGTTGCGAGATGGTGGCTCTCAATATGTCACGATGGGTGATCAGCCCGATGAATTCCCGATTTTCATTAACTATGGGTATGTGACGAATTCTCTGCAGGTCCATTAGCGAGCGTGCCATTTTCAGGTTGTCATCTTTATTTAGTGTGAACAATTCTTTCGTCATAAGATCATCAACTTTCAGCATGATGGGCCTCCTTTTTTCTTATCTATAATGTCTCTTTATGTCGCATTTGTGTCAAGTGCAGAGACGCTAAAAACAAGTTTAATCCCCATTTCGGGCCATTCGGGTTGACTTGACCGCTAAAATCTGATTTGCAACTGCAAACAATGAATTATCGTGGGGATTTTTCTGCGATAAATCTTGTAAATAAATTCAGCGCCGTTCGGAAAGAACTGAATCTCGGCGTTGACGGGGGATAAGTGCGTATAGATCCGAAAAGATCACGTTTGAAGATGGTTGAAGAGCAGATTGTGGCCCGCGGAGTTTCAGACAAGGCTGTTCTTGATGCCATGAGGAAAATTCCGAGACACCTTTTCGTGCAGGATGCTCTGGCTTCGCGCGCTTATTCGGACAGTGCTTTGCCCATAGGTGAAGGGCAGACTATTTCCCAGCCTTACATTGTAGCTTTTATGTCCGACCTTCTTCAGATTGAACCCGGCCACAAGGTGCTTGAAATCGGCACCGGCTCCGGATATCAGGCAGCTGTGCTGGCTGAGATGGGTGCGGAAGTATTTACAGTAGAACGTATCCGTAAGCTCTTTCTGGCAGTGCGTAAGCTGCTTTTCGATATGAGATATTTTAATATCCAGCTCAAACTTGATGATGGGACGATGGGCTGGCCGGAACACGCCCCCTACGATCGCATCATCGTTACAGCCGGTGGCCCGGAAATTCCGCAATATCTTGTGGATCAGTTGGCTGACGGAGGAAGGATGGTCATTCCCGTGGGCGGACAGAAGAGGATGCAGAGACTTATGCTGGTCACAAAGCATGACGGTAATATAGAAACGACTGACATGGGCGGCTGCGCTTTTGTCGATCTGGTTGGCAAGCAGGGCTGGTAGCCCGGAAACTACGGGGAAATTGATGAATATTCTTCAGGCCTGGAAAAACGGCCCCGGTCCGGATTCATTAAAGGATTACCTTATCCTCGTCGGTAAGGGCATTTGTATGGGAATTGCGGACATTATCCCAGGTGTATCCGGCGGAACCATGGCCTTCATCACCGGAATATACGGCAGTCTGATTGATGCCATCCGTTCATTCAACGGAGTTTTCTTCAAAAAATTGCTCAAACTGGACCTGGTGGGAGCCGTTGCCGAGGCTCATCTTAAATTTCTGTTGCCGTTGCTTTTCGGCATACTCGCCGCCATGGTATCAGTTGCAAATCTGATCCACCACCTGCTGACAGATTATCCCGTTCAGATCTGGTCTCTTTTCTTCGGCCTGATAGCAGCTTCCATTCTGGTGGTTGGAAAAAGGGTAGGGGAATACAATTTCAAAAACATTTCCGCCTGTGTTGCTGGGGCAGTGTTCAGTTTTGTTCTGGTAGGACTCATTCCCGTTACAACCCCGGATACGTTGTGGTTTGTATTCTTTTGTGCCTGCATTTCCATCTGTGCAATGATTCTGCCCGGTATCAGCGGGGCTTTCATTCTGCTCCTGCTGGGTAAATATGAATATATCACCGGAGCCCTGCGTAATCCGGCTGTTCCTGAAAATGCCGCTATTCTTATCGCTTTTGTATGCGGCTGTGCTGTTGGAATTTCAATGTTTTCTCGTGTGCTTCATTATTTTCTTGAGAAGCATCACGCTGTAACCGTCAGCGTTCTCACCGGATTCATGGCCGGGGCCATGCGAAAAATCTGGCCGTGGAAAGAAGTTCTGGACTCGGTCGTAATAAGAGGCAAAACCCATGTGTTGAGCGAAGCAAACGTGCTTCCTCCTGCAATTGACGGTGAATTTGCAATGGCAGTACTGCTCATGCTTGCGGGTTTTGCAGCAGTGATTATCTTGGAATGGGTTTCTTCAGCCAGAGAGAGCTGAAGTTGAGTGGGGAATATTCCCCTTTCGTTAATATACAACAAAGGCATAGTTATGAGTTCATCATGCGGTTCCTGCTCTTCCGGGGGCAAGGGCGGAGATAAGAAGGCAAGTGCTGCACATGCGCTGCAGAACGAGCTGATCTCCTCAACCCTCCAGAAGATCAAATACAAAATTTTCGTAATGAGCGGAAAAGGCGGCGTCGGCAAAAGTTCCGTAGCGGTCAACATTGCTGCGGCACTTGCAGACAAGGGCTTCAAAGTCGGTATTCTTGATGTCGACATTCACGGCCCCAGCGTTCCCCACCTGCTTGGTATTACCGGTCAGCTGGAAGTTGAACGCGGTAATCTTGTTGTTCCCAAGAAGGTCAACGACAACCTGCATGTGGTATCCATGGAATCCCTGCTCAAGGACCCGGATCAGGCTGTCCTGTGGCGCGGCCCTATGAAAACTTCAGCCATCAGGCAGTTTATTTCCGACGTGACCTGGGGCGAGCTTGATTTTCTCGTTGTAGACTCCCCTCCGGGTACCGGCGATGAACCTATGACTGTACTCAAGACCATCCCCGAATCCCTTGCGGTTGTGGTAACCACCCCGCAGGAGATTTCTCTTGCCGATGTGCGTAAGGCCATCAATTTCCTGCAGTACGCCAAGGCTAACATCATGGGTGTGGTCGAGAATATGAGCGGGCTTGTCTGCCCCCATTGTTCCGAGCGCATCGACCTGTTCAAGAAGGGCGGAGGCAAGGAACTGGCCGAAAAATACGGCCTGCCTTTCCTCGGTGCTATCCCTCTTGACCCCACAACAGTGGTAGCAGGGGATCTCGGAAGGCCTGTAGTCCTTCTGGAAGAGGATTCCCCGGCCAAAACAGCATTCCGGGAAGTGGCCGACCGCATTGCTGAAGCAGCTGCCAGCAGCCTTGAAATAGCTTCCAGCACCCATACCTAAGATATACCGCCGATTTTATCGGCGGTTTTAAATTGCCGGGTTGACATCCTGTCCGCCTGAGCAGACAATCTAGCTGCATCAACGGGGGCCGCCGTAAACGGTTCCCCGTTTTTCAGAAGTACAGGTATCAGGGTGAATCCATCCTGACTGAACTAATTTTACGACCCCGGGATATTCAATGTTCAATCTTGCCAATACGCTTACCCTTGGACGCATCTTTGCTGCCCCCCTCATTGTTATTCTCCTCTATTATCCGAACAAATTGACTATGTTCCTTGCGGCATTTGTCTTCTTCCTGGCCTCTCTCACCGACTTTTTCGACGGATACATAGCCCGGCGCAGCAATCAGGTCACAAATCTCGGTAAATTTCTGGACCCTCTCGCGGATAAGCTGCTCATCTGTTCCACACTGATAATGCTCAGCTACCTCGGATACGTAAGCGGATGGATCACAGTCGTTATCGTATGCCGCGAACTTGCTGTTACAGGCCTGCGCGCTATTGCTGTGGATATGGGCCTCGTTCTCGCTGCGGACAAATTCGGCAAACTGAAAACCGTGATGCAGAGCTTCGCCCTCGGACCGCTTCTGCTTCATTTCCCTTACTTTGGTATCGATATGCACCAGCTCGGTACGGTTATTCTTTACATTGCACTGTTTTTAACTGTATTTTCAGGTGCTAATTATATGTACAATTTGCACAAAGTCTGGTTAACTAACGAATAAATTTTATTTTGCTAATTAATCAGCACAGGTGGATCATGGACAGCCACGAACGACAAAATCTCAGGATCAGGCTTAACAATTGCCTTGAGACGATTCTGGAGCTTGAGCAGGAACTCGAAAAACTTGACTTGAGCCGTAATTTTATTGCCGAACTCGAGGTTCTTAAGGGTTTCATGAGTAAAATGGAAAAAATTCAGGTTAGTGAGGATGAGGTCGCAAGGATCGAATCCGCCACAGGAAATTTTTTGCAGGAACTCAAACTGCCGCTCGCGCAGGCTGAATCCGACCGAAAAATGTTCATGCGCCTGCAGTAGGAGAATTCATGCTGCGGCGCAGGGTTTTACTTGGACTACTGGTTATCATAAACCTCGTACTTCTTATTCGGCTTGGCCTTAGTGAACAGGGCCTGTTCGGTTATCTGGAGCTGGATGAAAAGGTAAATGAGCTGGAAAAAAAGATTCAAGCGGCTGACAACCGTACGATGGAACTCAGCCTTGAAATACGGCGTTTGAAAACAGATCGTGCCTATCAGGAAAAGATCATCCGCAGTCGGATGAACTATGTTAAGGAAAATGAAATACTGTATATCTTTCCGGAAACCGGGAAAATAACCGATCAGGGAGCAGGTGCAGATGCAAAGCAAGATTGAGTGGTATCAGGAAGTTCTGGCCCTTGAACCTAGCTCGAAAGTCTTTTTTCCCCTTGCCCGACTGTATGTTGAAATGGGCAACCATGAAAAGGCGGTAACCACTCTTAGGATGGGACTTGACCGCCATCCTGATTATCTTGAAGCCCGGCTTCTTCTGGTGGAGACTCTTGCCCGACTGGGCCGCGATTCTGAGGCCAAAGCGGCTGTAACGCCGTTGACCCGCCTGTTTTCCTCATACCCCTCATTCTGGAAGATGTGGGGCGATTCTGTTTCCGATGGCAACTCTGATGTTGCTGGAGCCATGTCGTTCCTTTTTTCTGCCCTGCATGGTTCCCCCATATCATGGTCCGATGTTATGGCCGAAGGCATCAAACAACTGACTGGGGCTCCCGTATCTTCGGGAACAAAGAAAAAAAACACTCAGACTTCCGCACCTAAATACCGCGAAGTCTTTGACGAGCAGGCTTCATTTCAGAGACCCGAGCCTGAGGCAGACGGTGAATATCTTACCCGTGAAATTGCTGAGGCTGTGGCTAGAACCTCTACCGATTCTCTGGCAGATGAAGAGCTGACCAGCCCGAAAGTCATGAAGAGCCTCAAGACCAGAACCATGGCTGATGTTCTGGCAGCACAGGGTGACTATGAAGGCGCTCTCGACATCTACCGGGAACTTCTTTGTAAGGCCGGGGACGAGGAAAAGGAAGTTCTGCTGAAATACATGGCTGAAATTTCAGAAAAAATAAGCCACAACAATTCCGAAGTTGATGACGCAGACGATGAAAGCAGGGACCCGTACTACAGGCATGCCAAAAGCAAACTTATGAGCACACTTGAACTTCTGGCCGGTCGTCTTGAGGCCCGTGCCAACCGTTAATTAAGTCTGACGAACAAAATATTCAATCAATATCACTGAATGGAGTGCCGCGTTCTACGTGGCACCCGGGTTTTTATATGAAATTAAGACATGCAGTGCGTGTTGCCGCACTTTTTTCTTTTGCCGTTATGCTCACATTGGCATCCGGTTGTGAATACGGAAGTAAAGTCTGGCACGATACCCAGAACTACGTAGACCCGAACCCTGAAATTAATTTAAAAAATCCGGGAATCCAGAATCCCGACGACAACAAGCTGGCACTTCTTTTCACGCCTGTTGATGAAAAAATTCTGTCTCTCATTAACCAGCTCAGTACTGTCGACACCCATCCCGATGAGAACTGGTTCAAACTCCTTTTTATGCGTTACCCTTGGATAAGCGGGGTTATGACTGTGGATGAGGAGGCAAGTATTCTGGTCAAGCTGCCTGAAACAAGTATCAAGCCCTTCAAGCCCGGACCACTGGTAGAATATGAAGGGGACTGGTCGGAAATCAACCTCAAGTCTTTCATCAGTTATTCCGAATTCGGCCCGGAAATGTATCTTTGCACCCCGTTTTTTAAAGATGCCGAATTCAGGGGGCTGGTCGTAGTTCATTTTGATCCCCGTATCCTACTTAATTTCTGCCCTGCTCCGCAGAAACTGATCATCATGCAGCCCGACGGTGGGGGAGTGTGGAGCGGATCAGAAAATGTCAACAAAGAAGCTCTGCTCAAGATTGACTGGGATACTCTGCTTGACGCACAGGTTCGAGGAGTGGTTACTGTTGATGGTGTCCGCTACGTCTGGCTTTCCCGCTATGTAGGAGACACCCAGATTGTCTATCTGACTGAAGCAGTCTCCAAAGCTGAAGATGAAGACGATGGATTTCTCTTTTTTTAAATTATAGTTAGGCCTCGTTCTCAATTTCTGATATTAGAGCTTTATACTTCCTGATAAATTGCGCAGCAGGGACATTCCTAAGGAGGATCAATGACCCAGCAGATTACAGTTACCGAGCACCTGTTACTGCATCAAAAACAAATTCCCGGAGCGACAGGCCAATTTACCCGTTTATTCAACGAACTGGTCCTTTCAGCGAAAATCATCTCCCGCGAGGTAAACAAGGCCGGTCTGGTCGATGTTCTCGGTTTTACTGGAGAGGTGAACGTACAAGGAGAAGAAGTAAAGAAGCTTGATGAATATGCCAACAGAATCCTGATTCACCGCATGGCCAGATCCGGAGTGCTCTGCGCCATGGCATCCGAGGAAAACGCTGATCTCATTGAGATTCCGCACGGGCTACCGCAGGGTAACTACATAATTATTTTTGACCCGCTGGATGGATCGTCAAACATTGACGTCAACGTGAACATCGGGACAATTTTTTCCATTTACCGCCGCAAAAGCAAACTGGGAACCCCGGTTCAGTCTTCTGATGTGCTGCAGGCCGGAGCAGAGCAGGTGGCCGCAGGGTATATCCTTTACGGTTCTTCAACCATGTTTGTATTTACCACCGGAGACGGAGTTCATGGTTTTACCCTTGACCCCGGAGTAGGAGAGTTTCTGCTATCCCACCCCAATATAAAGATACCGGATACCGGTAAAATATATTCTGTAAATGAAGGGTACTGGCCATATTGGAGTGAAGCGACCAAAAAAGTTATCAACCACTTCAAATCGTATGATAATATCCACGGAAAGCCCTACAGTCTTCGCTACATAGGCTCACTCGTTGCAGATTTTCACCGTAATCTTATCTACGGCGGCGTTTTTATGTATCCTGCTGATCATCGTGATCCTGTGAAGCCCAGAGGTAAGTTGCGTCTTATGTGCGAGGCCTCGCCCATGGCCATGTTGATAGAACAGGCCGGAGGGCGGGCCACAGACGGCACCAAACGGATACTCGATATCGTTCCCGACCACCTGCATCAGCGGGTCCCCCTTTTCATCGGTTCCAGGCACGAAGTAGATACAATCAGTGCTATATATAAGGAGCACGAAGGTTAATGCTTTGTCTTGGTATTGAGAGCTCATGTGATGAAACAGGGCTCGCATTGGTTCGTGATGGAAAGCTTCTAGCTGAAAAGTTGGCATCGCAGGTTGATGTTCATGCTGTTTTTGGTGGGGTCGTACCGGAGATAGCCTCTCGTGAGCACCTAAGGGTTCTGCCGGTCCTCCTGACAGAATTACTGAAAGAGCAGCAGCTTACCATTCAGGATGTCGACGTTGTGTCAGTGGCCAGAGGGCCGGGCCTGCAGGGATGCCTGCTGATGGGGTTGAATTTCGCCAAGGGTCTTGTGCTTTCCACTGGCGCAAGGCTGATCGGGGTAAACCATCTCTGGGCTCACCTGACTGCTGCAGGACTTGAACAGAAGCTTGTTTTCCCGTCCCTGGGACTGCTTGTTTCAGGCGGGCATACCCACATTTATCTTATCGAAAGCCCGTTGAAGTTCACCCTGCTGGGCCGCACATTGGATGATGCAGCCGGAGAGGCCTTTGACAAGACGGCGAAATCTCTCAACCTGCCTTATCCCGGTGGAAAACTGGTTGACGATCTTGGCAAGCTCGGCACTGTGGATAAAAAGTTGTTCCCTGTTCCATACGTCAACAATGACAATCTGGATTTCAGTTTCAGCGGCTTGAAAACCGCAGTGGCCACATATGTGAACAGCAATCCACAGCTCCGTATGGATATAATGGGCATTCCAGATCCATCTGTTGAAGGAATTGAACTCTCCTCGCAGCGAAATGACATGCTGGCTTCATTTAATTACACTGTAGCCCGCAAACTCCAGATAAAGATTGAAAGGGCGCTTGAACGCAATCACGGCATAAAGTCGCTCATAGTTGCCGGAGGCGTAGCCGCCAATTCCGTTGTACGGCGTGTGATGTCCAGAGTTGCAGGACGATCTTCGATTCCACTGGTGCTTCCATCTCTTCATCTGTGTACAGACAACGGCGCAATGATAGCTTACGCGGGCTACCTGATGGCTGAAGCCGGTTGCAGGCACAATCTTGACCTTGAGGCAATTCCGCGCGGAAGGGTGGTTCCTTCCGACTGGATATGTGACAATTGATTACTCAACTAGATGTTGCAAATGCACCGAAGGAAAGTTAGTATTCAATTATACTGAACCGTATATATACGTCCAACGCCTTGACACCGGGACTTACGGCACTTATTTTCAAAAAAATAAAAATGCGGCTTACCTAGCTGCGTCACGTTAAGTAGAGAAATCAATGGGCTTTTTGATTTAAGCTCAACCACCTGAATACTGTAACAAGGAGAAAATCATGGCTTTGCAGGTATCAGATTCCAATTTTCAAGAAGAAGTTCTCAATAGCGACAAGCCTGTTCTGGTAGATTTCTGGGCACCGTGG
Organism: Maridesulfovibrio sp. FT414; assembly: GCF_050916235.1. Lineage (GTDB taxonomy): Bacteria > Desulfobacterota > Desulfovibrionia > Desulfovibrionales > Desulfovibrionaceae > Maridesulfovibrio. Next base: position 4,095,347 of record NZ_CP104854.1, on the reverse strand, counting down.
TGCGGTCCCTGCCGGGCAATGGGTCCTGTCATTGATGAGCTCTCCGAAGAGTATGCAGGTCAGGTGAAAATCTGCAAAATGAATGTGGATGACAACCCCGCTTCCCCCGGTAAGTACGGTATTCGTGCTATCCCCACCCTTATCCTTTTCAAGGATGGAGAAGTAGTGGACCAGACCACCGGTGCAGTATCCAAAAGCAGCATTAAGGAAATGATCAGCAGTAAGGCTCTGTAAAACATGAAGTCTTATGACGCCGTAGTCATTGGGGGCGGCCCTGCCGGAATGGCGGCCGCCCTTTATCTTGCGAGGGCAGGAGTTAATTTTCTTGTCGTTGAAAAGATGACTCATGGCGGACAGATGCTCCTCACCGACGAGCTAGAAAACTATCCTGGGTTTCCAGACGGGATTAAAGGATACGAACTTGCGGACAGGATGGCTGAGCATGTTAAAAAGTATGATTTTGAACACCGCTACGCTGCCGTTGAAAAAATTATTCCGGGCAAGGAACATCATCAGCTAATTATTGAAGGAGAGACAGTTCAAAGCGAAGTAATAATTATTGCTTCCGGAGTCTCGTTCCGAAAACTTAAAGTTCCAAATGAAGAAAAATTTCTTGGGCGCGGAGTATCCTACTGCGCCCTTTGCGACGGCAATTTTTTCAAAAACAAAGTAGTTGCTGTTATCGGGGGCGGTAATTCAGCCCTTGAAGAGTCAATCTACCTGTCCAAACTAGTCAAGAAACTCTACCTGGTGCATCGCCGGGATCAATTCCGCGCCGACAAGGTTTTTCGCGATAAATGTCTCGACAACCCGGTCATTGAACCTGTACTGAATTCCGTGGTTTCTAAAATTGTTGGGAAAACTGAAGTTGAAGGTGTTGAGCTCTTCAATACCGTTGACAATAGTTATTCAGTGCTGGATGTGGACGGTGTGTTCATCTTTGTCGGATTCAATGCTGTATGCAGTTTTTTCCCTGACGAACTTGAACTGGACCAGCTAGGTTTCATTAAAACAACCTGCGAAATGGAATCCTCAATTCCCGGAATCTTTGCTGCCGGGGATATAAGATCTAAAAAATGCAGGCAGATTGTCACTGCAGTAGGTGACGGAGCGACTGCGGCCACAGCGGCCTACGCTTATCTGGAACATAAATAATGCGAATCAGAATTTTATCTATTGTTTTAGCTTCATTTCTTATTTTGAGCGTCAGCGGATGCGGTATTATCGACTACTATTTTCTGCCCAAACCGGAAGATACGGCTCAGGAACTATACGAGGCCGGTGTCGAATCAATGAAGGAGAAGGACTACTATGATGCGTCCCAGTATTTTTCAAAACTGAAGGATCGCTATCCCTTCAGCCCTTATACTGTAAAGGCTGAAGTCAGCCTTGGTGACGCCTATTTCCTTGATAAAAAATACTTCGATGCATCAGAGGCTTATAAGGAATTTGCGGCCCTGCATCCTGGGAATGAAGAAATTCCTTATGTCCTGTTTCAGATAGGATTGAGCAATTTCAATATATTCAGCTCAATAGATCGTCCTCAGTCAAACATAACCGAAGCCCTGGAATATTTTTACAGGGTAGAGGAAGGTTACCCGGATACTGAGTATGCAAAGACATCAAAAGAATATATAGTCAAATGTCGCAGGACCCTTGCTGATCATGAACTCTATATAGCCGACTTTTTCTGGCGTTCTGAAAAATACGGTTCTGCCTGGAAGCGTTATGCTTACGTTGTCAGAAGTTTCAAGGATCTTCCCGATGTTCAGAAATATGCCATGAAACAAGCTGAAATGGCTTATTATGAATACCAGAAAACTCTTTCACAGGAAGAACGGGAAAAATTGCAGGGAAGCTGGAAAGAATTGTTCAAGTGGTTGTAGTATCAATTTTTAACGATTATACAGAAGACCCGGCAGACACTTATCTGCCGGGTCTTTTTAATATTAAATTCACCGGAGAATTAATATGTTTGCTTTTCCTGATTGGATTGAAGAATTTCAGGTAGAGGACAACCTTTTTGCCGAAGCTTATGAAGCCACCGAACCACGGTTGCGGGCGTGGTTGAAGAAGACAATTGCCCAGGTTTACGGGGTAAACGCTCCGGAAAGTCCCCGTAAAAGCTGGACCGTCAACACCTGGCCGGGTGGATTTGAAACTGAAGTTTCACAAAGGCCGCTGGATTGGACCGTCATGCTTATCAACGAGGGTAGTGTGTCTCCGGTTAGAATTCTGGCGGCCCTGGTTCCGGCTCTTGCAGCCGGTGTGAAGAACGTGCTGGCGATTTATGAGGGGCAAGGTCATATCCCGCAATCCGTTCTTGCTGCATTTGAGCTGGCTGGGCAGGAGGATATCGTTCGGCTTGAACGGGACAGGCTCGAAGAGTTGCTCACAACGATTGCAGTCGGGGGAAGCTGCGGAGCTGTGCTTGATATGCGCCAAGATGCGAACCTTTTTTTGAACTCTCCTTATGTGCGGTACTGGCGGGCTCCGTTCATTTCAAGTATATCTGTATGTAAAGATGAAGAATCTCCGGATATGGATGCTCTTGCTTTTGCCCATCCGGATGTTGATTTTATTGATGTGGACGAGGATTCCATCGCCGAATGTTCCGGAGACTGCGCTGTTGTCCCTGCCGAATTTGTCGGAGAAGCACTGGTCTCTTTCCGCACCGTTCTGGCTTATGGACAGGAAGGGTGCTGGATCTGGAATGATTTCGGCAGCCGTTTCTTCCGGCAGGAATCCATAGCTCTAGCTGTTGCTGAATAAGATTTTCACACTGGGAAGGTGTATTGTGACTGCGAAGCCTGATTTCTCCGCAAAGGGTATTGGTAAAATTAGAAATATCGGAATAATAGCCCACATCGATGCTGGCAAAACGACCGTGACAGAACGAATGCTTTACTTCTCCGGCAAGATCCACAGACTTGGAGAGGTCCACGAAGGGACAGCCACAATGGACTACATGCCGGAAGAACAGGAGCGGGGTATAACCATAACATCTGCAGTGACTACCTGTTACTGGGGACAGAACACCATTAACATTATCGATACGCCCGGACACGTTGATTTTACCATTGAAGTGGAAAGATCACTTCGTGTGCTTGACGGGGCGATAGGGGTCTTCTGCGCAGTTGGAGGTGTGGAGCCGCAATCGGAAACCGTATGGCGGCAAAGTGAACACTACAAGGTTCCCAAGCTTGTTTTCATCAACAAAATGGACAGGCTAGGAGCTGATTTCGAAGCCGTTCTCGAATCAATGCGTTCAAAACTCGGCATACGTTCCGTACCTCTGCAGATCCCGGACGGTGGTGGAGAAGATTTTTCCGCTGTATACGATGTGATTCATATGAAAAAGCTTGTGTTCAATCAGGCAGTCAATGGCGAAGAGTTTGATGCATTTGATCTTGAGGAAGCAGATAAAAAAATTGTTACTCCCTGGCGCGAACGCATGTGTGACACCCTTTCAGAAGTGGATGACGAGTTCATGGAAAGGTATCTTGAGGATGATATTGATCCTACATACATCGAATCCGTTATTCGTAAGGCCACCCTTGCTTTAAAAATTGTGCCGATATTTACCGGTTCTGCCTTGAAAAACGTTGGCGTGCAACCGCTTATGGACGGCGTCGGAAAGTACCTCCCAAGCCCGCTTGAAGTACCAAAGCTGGCGGGAATTGATCCCAACACCGGAGTAAAGCGTGTAATTGATCCGGTTGTTTCCGGGCCACTTCAGGCTCTTGCTTTCAAAGTTCTTATGGACGCGGGCCGCAAAATGGTTCTTATGCGCATTTATTCAGGAAAAATCCAGTCAGGCGAGACACTCAGAAATTTCACTCAGGGAAACACTGAAAGAGTAGCTCATCTTTTCAGGATGCACGCCGGAAGAAAGGAAAGCATTGATGTTGCTGGAGTAGGAGACATTATAGCCGTTGCAGGTTTCAAGGATGTGCGTACCGGAGACACTCTTTCCAGCGGAAATGATCCCATAGTTCTTGAGCAGATCGAACTGTATAAGCCAGTAATTTCCATGGCAATTGAGCCCCGCAACTCGGATGAATCTGAAAAGCTGGAAGAGGTTCTGGACAAATATCTGCAGGAAGACCCGACTTTGAAACTGCAGACAGATGAAAATACAGGCCAGATAATACTTTCCGGCATGGGTGAGCTGCATCTTGAAGTTGTTCTGGATCGATTGCGCCGCGAATATAAACTTGACCCAAGGGCTGGCAAGCCTCAGGTTGTCTATCAGGAAATTCCCGGCAGATCAGCAGAAGCAGAGGAAGAGTTCGACAGGCTTCTTGGAGATGACCGGCATTACGGATTTGTCCGTCTAGGAGTGGAGCCGCTTGATCGGGGTGCCGGGCGCGACGTTGTCTTCGAAATTGATACCGCCCAGTGGCCAGCAGAGTGGATGGACGCAATTGCTGAAGGCATTGACGACGGACTTCAGAGCGGTGTCATAAAGGGCTTCCCGGTTCAGGACATCAAAGTAAGAGTTCTTGAAATCCGCAGAAGAGACGGTCAGTCCAGCGTTCCCGGATACCACATGGCTGCGGCAAAGGCTTTGAAAACGGCCCTTGGAACGTCATCACCTCGTCTCATGGAACCCATTATGGACGTTGAAATATCCGTTCCTGATGAATTTGTTGGCGATGTAATCGGTTTGCTCGGCTCAAAGGGAGCGCGTATTGAAAATATGCTCGACCGCAATAAACTAAAAGTAGTTCAAGCTCTTTCCCCGCTTAGGAATATGTTCGGTTTTTCAACTGAATTACGGTCTTCAACGCAGGGACGTGCAGGATTTGTAATGAAGTTTCACAGTTTTGACGTACTGGATTGATAGTTTCTTTATAGAAATAAGTTATTCTCCACCACCGGAGCCTCCCTAGGGTGACTGCTTGCTCTTTGTCTGGTTAAAATCTATTACTAGAGTTGAGGGAGGACGGACGATATTATCGTCGGTGATCGGAGTCATATAATTGCGTAGCGCGCTTACACATCCGAACTGCTGATCTTTCTGATCTTGCGGAGGAGGTGTTGATTTGCTTTCAAAGGGAAATTGATGTCCAAAGAATACAGCCGCATTGATAAATTCAAAAGACTTCTCAAGCTTTACTATCTTAAAGTGATGAGGATAAACGCATCTCCGCATTATATTGCCATGGGCATAGGATGCGGAGTTTTCGGGGGATGCTTTCCCGTAATTCCCGGATTACCATTACAGACTGTAATTGCCATTACCGCCGCATTCTGTACTCGAAGCAGCAAAATTGCGGCTGCGATCGCCACATGGATTTCAAACCCCTTCAACTGGCTGTTATTCTACTACGTCCAGTACAAAATCGGGACCTTCCTGCTTCCCATCGAGGTTCAGTTTGACCCAGCATCCTGGCAGATGACAGACTTTATGGACATCGGCTGGCAGGGACTGACCATTCTTATTTTCGGTGGTTTCATTCTTGGAATCCCTCTTGGAATTATTTCGTATTTTATTACCCTGCATTTTGTCCGCCGGCATCGCAAGCGCAAGGCGCTGCGAATGCTTGCAAGAAGAAACAAAATATAGTTTGGAATCACGGCTGCTGCTTAAGGTAGTGATGAGAACTGATCGAAATAACCATCAAAAGACCCCATAAACCATACGGGGTCTTTTTTTGTTGATCATTTAGTGATAATTGTTGAAATAAATTAATTAAATGTTTAAAAATATATGTGTTTACATTACCACAAAATCTGATCGGGAGTTTCCGTATGTCTGATGATATGACGACTCAAGTGTTCAAGGAAGAAGCCTACGAACTACTTGGAGAACTTGAAACTTCGTTGCTTGAACTTGAGGATGTTCCTGATGACATGGATCTCATCAACAGGGTGTTCAGAGCCCTACACACTATCAAGGGATCCGGGTCAATGTTCGGCTTTGAAGCAATTGCCGAATTTACCCATGAAGTAGAGACTGTCTTCGATAAGGTCAGAAACGGGGATCTTTCAATCACCAAGGAACTGCTGACTATTGTACTTGCGTCCAGAGACCATATTTATTCAATGCTTGAGTCCCCAAGTGGAGAAGGCGATCCTGCTGTAGGGGAGGGTATTCTGGAATCCTTAAAGGATTTTGTTTCCGGCAAATCAGAAATAACTGTTCAGAACGCAGAAGACGTTCAGCCTGAGCTGGTTCCGGAACAACCTGTTCAGGAGAAAGTCATTGTTACCCCCACTGAGCCTTCCTCCAAGCATGAAAAACTGTACCAAATAGCAATTACACCTGATTCTGGAAGCAACGTCTCAGGCGAAGCCCTGACTCCCCTGATGAAGGAACTTTCCAACATCGGACATATCCGTTCAGAAGTATTTCATGCAGGAAAAGAAGGAAGCAAGGGAGATCAGTGGTGGGATATCTTATTTGAAAGCAATGCGGAAAGCCTTGCGGTTGAGGAAATATTTTTCTTCACCGATGTGCCCATCAGCGTAAAAATACGCGAAATTGCACAGGATGACTTTGAAGAACCTGTTGATGCTGAACTCGATGATCCGGATGATTTTGAACCCAAACCAATTAAAAAACTGGGTGAGATTCTTGTGGAGCGCGGGGACGTTCCTGCTGAAGCAATAAGTGAAGTGCTTGCAGATCAGAAACCCCTTGGAGAGCTCCTTACCCAGAAGGGTGTCGTCAGTAAGGAAAAAATTGACAGTGCCCTTGCAGAACAGGCCGCAGCTAGGGAATTCCATTCATCCAAGAAAAAAGCTGATGTTTCTTCCTCCATAAGGGTCTCTGCTGAAAAACTGGATTACCTGGTTGACCTAGTCGGTGAACTGGTGATCGTTCAGGCACAGATAAGCCAGGTTGTGGGTGAAAAGGGAGATTCTGTCCTTACTGCCCTGTCTGAAGAATTGGAGCGCCTCTCCGATGAGCTGAGAGACAGTACACTGGGAATCAGGATGCTGCCTATCGGTACAACATTCAGCAAGTTCAGAAGACTTGTCCGCGATTTGTCGGAAGAACTCGGAAAGAAAATCGAGTTGCACACAAATGGAGCTGAAACAGAGCTTGATAAAACGGTTATCGAACGACTTGGAGACCCTCTGGTTCACCTGCTTCGCAACTCGATTGACCACGGAATTGAGCAGCCAGACATACGAAAATCCAAAGGTAAGCCGGGCAAGGGGACAATTACACTTTCAGCAGAACATTCAGGCGGTGACGTTCTGATCATCATTGAAGATGACGGTAAAGGTATGTCCAACGAGGCAATCAAGGCCAAAGCAATTGAGAAAGGGCTAATTTCCGCCGATGCCGAACTTTCACCCAAAGAACTGTTCAATCTTATTTTTGAGCCGGGTTTTTCAACCGCGCAGAGTGTAACAAATGTTTCCGGTCGCGGTGTTGGGATGGACGTAGTAAAAAGGGCGATTGATTCGCTTCGCGGCAGCATAGATATTGACAGCACGGAAGGTAAGGGTACAGTAATAACCATAAGACTCCCCCTTACTCTGGCAATAATTGACGGATTGCAGGTTCGGGTGGAAGACGGTTATTATGTCATTCCTCTTTCACTTGTTGAAGAATGTGTGGAGCTTACACGAAAAGATGTAGAAGACGCGAACGGGCAGCAATTTGTTAACCTGCGCGGCGAGATTGTGCCATACATCCGAATCAGGGAATGGTTTGACATTGAAGGCGAGTCCCCGGCCATAGAGCAGATCGTAATCACCGGGCTTGAAGGTAATAGGGTCGGTGTAGTTGTCGATACTGTAATCGGTGAGCACCAGACAGTAATCAAGAGTCTTGGACGGGTCTACCGTGATGTGGAAGGCATATCCGGTGCGACCATTAAGGGGGATGGAACCCTGGCCCTGATTTTGGATATTCCCAAGCTGTTCCGTACAGTTCTAGCTGAGTTGAGAGCCGCAAGCTGATAAACAAACCGAAAATATAGAGGATAACAGCCGGTGACACTGACACCGAAGATGAGCGATGCTGACTTTCAAAAGTTCAGCACCTTGATTAAGGGGGAATTCGGCATCAAAATGCCATCCTCCAAAAAAACAATGCTTGAAGCCCGATTGCAAAAAAGATTACGGGCCCTTGGATTCGCCTGCCATTCCCAATATTGTGACTACCTTTTCAGTCCTGGGGGATTTGAAAAGGAACTCACGCAGCTCATAGACGTGGTTACGACTAATACCACGGATTTTTTTCGTGAGCCAAAGCATTTCGAAATGATGCTCAGCACAGTTCTGCCTGACCTTGCACAAAGGGTGACCAGACCATTAAAAGTCTGGTCTGCAGGATGCTCAAGTGGAGAGGAACCCTATACGATTGCCATGGTACTCTCTGAATTCGCCGAAAGAAATCATAACTGCAAATTCTCAATACTTGCCACTGACATTTCAACTGACATCCTGCGCAGAGCCATGAATGCTGTCTATCCGATGAGCAAGGTGGAAGTTATTCCTATGGCTCTGAAGAAAAAATACCTTCTCAAAAGCAAGGACAAAACCAAACAACTCGTCAGAATAGCACCAGATCTTCGAAAACTCGTGGATTTCAGAAGACTTAACTTTATGGAGCCTTTCCCATTCAAGGATCAGAAAGATATAATATTCTGCCGTAACGTTGTCATATATTTTGATAGAGCCACGCAGGAGCAACTGTTCAAGAAATTCTGCACCCAGCTACATAAGGGCGGATATCTTTTCATCGGGCACTCTGAAAGCATTTCAGGGATGGACCTTCCTGTAAGGCAGTTGGCACCCACTGTTTATCAAAAGGTATAGGTATGAATAAAACCAAGGTTCTGATTGTTGATGATTCTGCACTGGTCCGTCAGACACTGCAGAAATTATTTGAAACCGACCCTTCAATAGAAATTGTGGGGAATGCGGGAGATCCTTTTGCTGCGGCTGAAATTATGAAAAGGGTGGTTCCGGATGTAATCACCCTTGATATTGAAATGCCTAAAATGGATGGGCTAACATTTCTTCGCAAACTAATGACTCAACACCCTATACCGGTTGTCATTTGTTCCACGCTGACTGAGAAAGGTTCTGAGTGCTACATGCGTGCACTGGAATATGGGGCTGTTGATGTCATAACCAAACCTAAAATCGGGACAAAACAATTCTTCGAAGAATCCAGCATAAGGGTGTGCGATGTGGTAAAAGCAGCAGCATTGACCAGACCCAAAAAACTTTCGGCAAGGCCTATGGCTGTGCAGCCTAAACTGAATGCGGATGCGATGCTCCCTAAAGCACGACCAAGCACATCGCTTCAGACAACTGAGAAAGTTGTCCTCGTAGGTGCTTCAACCGGAGGTACCGAAGCAATTCAGAATTTTCTGACCCGTATGCCTCGCGACTGTCCCGGCATTGCAATTGTTCAACACATGCCTGAAAAGTTTACTGCAGCCTTTGCAGCACGCTTAAACTCATTGTGTCAGATCACGGTAAAAGAGGCCGTTGACGGTGACAGCATTCTGCGCGGACAGGCCCTTATTGCACCCGGCAATAAGCACATGCTGGTTAAAAGGTCCGGAGCAAGATACTATGTTGAAATTAAAGACGGTCCGTTGGTAAGCCGGCACCGGCCATCTGTTGACGTACTCTTCAGATCAGGCGCTATCAGTGCAGGAAAAAATGCTGTTGCTGTCATTATGACGGGAATGGGCGATGACGGGGCAAAAGGGATGAAAGAAATGCATGAATCCGGAACTTACACAATAGCTCAGGATGAAGCCTCGTGTGTTGTATTCGGCATGCCCCAAGAAGCAATCAAAGCCGGCGGGGTGGATAAAGTTGTTTCCCTGAATAATATTCCTAACGAAGTCATTTCCCGCACAAGATAATTTAATTAAATAATCAACGATCCAGACTGGAAGCAGTTATATGCTTTCCATGTCTGGATTGTTTGCGGACAACTTTCGCACTTATAATTTTCCTCATCTGATTTTTCCCTCCAAGCCATCTATGCACGTTTGCTGCATGTATTTTCTTATATTGCATATCTTAAAGTATTATCTTCGCCTCTGGACATTTTTTGTGCATTTATAGTACCATTGCCTAGTTAGAATTCCTAAGTTTGAATGGAAGCATGAAGTATGTGACAGTTGCGTTACTAAAACTGTTTTCCCACTGATACAACATGATCTTTTAAGTAAATTCCGGGCGGAAAGTATGATTTTAAAAAGAGTTGTTAAATATTTATGTCCGTCTGTGCTTATTCTGGTTGCTCTTTTGTGTTACTCTCCAGCAAGTGCTGAACCAATCCTTGTAGAAGGCGATTTCAATTACCCTCCGTATGAATTTTTGGACAACGGGATACCTTCAGGTTTCAATATCGACATAGTACGAGCAGTTGCGGCTGCAGAAGATCTAGACATCCGAATACAACTTCATAATTGGGCGGATGTTGTTAAAAGTCTGGAAAATGGAGAATGTGACGTAATCTCAGGGATGTTCTATTCTAAAGACAGATCTGAAAAATTTGAATTTTCAATGCCGCACAATGTTGTTTCCCATTCTGTCTTTGTTCGCAAAAATTCTTCTATAAAATCAGTTAAAGACATAAAACGGCACGAAGTCTTAGTTCAACGCAGCGATATAATGCATGAATATGGATTAAAAAATCTGCCTGAAGCTAAAATAATCCCAGTAGAATCTCAGGAAGATGCTTTACTGCTTTTATCTTCAGGTAAACATGATGCAGCCTTACTTGGCAAACTGCAGAACCTTTATAAAGCGGAAAAAGCAAAGCTGACAAACATTGTAGCTGTGGGCCCGATATTTGCCTCAGAGGATTATTGTTTTGCTGTAAAAAAGGGAAATACCAAATTAATATCCCAACTGAACGAAGGATTAAATCTGATAAGAAAATCTGGTGAATATGACCGTATTTATAAAAAATGGTTTGATATTTACGAACGCAAAGGAGTTTATCAGGAATTTGTAAAATATGCCGTTATGATTCTGACTCCGCTGCTTATCTTCCTGTTTTTCTTTATTTTACTGACATGGTTCCTCCGTAATAGAATAAAAAAGAAAACGCATGAGCTGACAGCAGAACTGATAGAGCGCCAGCGAGCCGAAAAAGAACTCATTACTGTGCAAGGTTACCTGACCAGCGTAATTGATTCCATGCCATCAATACTGATTGGGGTGGATAAAAATTGCAACATAACTCAATGGAATAAAGAAGCTGAACGTGTTTATGGGGTCCGTCAAAGTTCAGTAATAGGTTTGCCTCTTGATCTCGCTGCCCCTCACTTGGCATGTGAAATGGAAAGGGTAAGAGAGGCTCTTAAAACCGGTGAAATGCAGGCCTCCCCCAGAATGCGTAGTTATATTGAAGGAAGAGCTAAATACGAAGACGTGACTGTATATCCCCTTAGGTCAAAAGGAGTTGAAGGTGCTGTTATACGTATTGATGATATTACCGAAAGAATAAACCTTGAGCAGATGATAATGCAGAGCGAAAAAATGTTGTCTATAGGTGGACTTGCAGCAGGAATGGCACATGAAATCAATAATCCACTTGCTGTCATTTCTGGCAACGCGCAAAATATTAAACGCAGAGTTTCTACTACAATAGAAAAGAACATTGAAGTAGCTGAGCAATGTGGAACTACTGTTGAAGCCATGTATAAATATTTCGAAGAGCGCGGAATAAACAGAATGTTGGACAGCATAATAGAATCAGGAAACAGAGCTGCCAAAATAGTAGTTAATATGCTCAGTTTCAGTCGTAAAAGTGATAAAGTAATGACTGAACACAATATAGTTGAAATACTTGATAATACGCTAGAATTAGCATCAAGTGATTATGACCTGAAAAAAGAGTACGATTTCAAAAAAATCATTGTCGTCAGGGAATATGAAAAATGTATCCCGCAGATCTGTTGTGAAAGTAATGAAATTCAGCAGGTATTCCTGAATCTATTCCGGAACGGAGCGGAAGCCATGGCTGAAAAGACTTACAACATAGATGTTCCAAAATTTATTTTGAGAGTGAAAAAAATAGGAGAAATGGTGCGTATTGAGATTGAAGATAACGGACCAGGCATGAAAGACGAGACCTGCAAAAGAATATTTGAACCATTTTATACTACCAAAGACGTTGGACAGGGGACAGGACTAGGGCTGTCAGTTTCATATTTTATCGTTACTGACCATCATAAGGGGACCATGGAGGTCGATTCCATGCTCGGACATTGGACCAAGTTCACCATTAAGCTTCCGATAAAAATGAATTGTGTATTATGATCCAAGTCTTCAGGAACCTTTCTTAACAGGAGCCGTTAGCATGAATGTTGTTATTACTGGCGGAACCGGTTTTATAGGTAAAGAGTTGAGCAGGGCACTTGTCGCCAAGGGCTTCACAGTTTTTTCGTTGACCAGATCAAGCAGACCATCAACTATTCCAGGGGTGCGAAATGTTGTGTGGGATGGACAAAGCTCAAATGGCTGGGAGGACTATGCCGACAGGGCTAAAGCTATTGTAAATCTTGCCGGAGACAACATCGCTTCAGGACGCTGGTCCGCCTCCAAGAAAGAAAAAATAGAGAAAAGCAGGTTAAATGCGGGCAGGGCAGTCTGTGAAGCAGTCTCTCGCGTCCGAGTTAAACCGGAAGTGGTGATACAGGGCTCCGCTATCGGTTATTATGGTCCGCGAGGGCCTGAGCCTGCTAACGAAGAAAGCCCTGCAGGTAATTCTTTTCTGGCGGATGTAGCGCGTAAATGGGAGCAATCCACCGCTAAAGTTGAAAACCACGGGGTAAGAAGAGCTATAATCCGCACCGCAATGGTTCTTGGAAAGGGAGGAGCTTTGTCCAAAATGATACCTCCCGTAAAATCCGGCTTTGGAAGCCAGTTGGGTAATGGAGACCAAGGGGTATCATGGATTCATCTTGATGATGAGGTTAGGGCTATCATCTATCTCATCGAAAACAAGGATTGCCGTGGGGTGTACAACCTGAGTTCAATCCATCCGGTTACATCTAACAAGTTCAACAATTCATTGGCCAAAGTTCTGAACAGGAAAATCCGACTACGCGTCCCCGGTTTTGTTTTAAAACTTATACTTGGAGAAATGGCTGACGAGATTCTTCTGGGTGGCCAGTTTGTTTTGCCTGAAAGATTGATTGAGTCAGGCTTTCATTTCGAATATCTAGAAGTTGAGGATGCCTTACGGAGTATCATAGATTAGTCATAGTATATATACATGGCTGTTTTATTCGTAACACAATTGAGATTATCAATGCCGCTATACGGTGTAGCCCACATTAAAAAATGGAGGTTACACCGTGTTTAAAACAATACTTGCTGCTGGAACCATTTTAGCCCTGAGTGCAGGGATGGCTGTTGCTTCTGAATTTGAAATTGAAAAATATGAAATCGACACTCCCGTTAAATTCAATGTACCCTACAATGGGAAATACTCCACTGAGTTCCCGGAAGGTTTCCCCATCGGCATAGGATCCGGACTGACCTATATTGGAATGGGTAAAGACGGTTCCAGGATCTTTTATGCCATTGGTGATCGTGGCCCCAACGCGGATAGCCCGTATGTCCGTTTAAACGGAAAGAAACTTCCTTCCAAGGTTTTTCCATCCCCCAATTTTACTCCTTCCTACGGAGCTGTAGCCCTCAAAGACGGCAAAGTTGAATTGCTGAGCACTATTAAGATAAAGGATTCCAAAGGCAAAGCAATCTCCGGGAGACCTATTACTCCGGGAACTGTCGGTTCCACAGGGGAAATACCTCTTTCCGACTCCTATGAAATTCTTAAATATGATCGCGAAGGTCTCGACACTGAAGGCATCGCTATTGACCGCAAGGACGGAAACTTGTGGATATGCGATGAATACGGACCTTTCATTGCCAAAATGGAAGTCAATACAGGCCGGATAATTAGAAAATATGGCCCAGGCGAAGGTCTTCCGGAAATTGTAGGAAAACGTCAGCCCAACCGTGGAATGGAAGGCATTGCTGTTACTCCTTCAAACAAGGTAATGGGAGCAGTGCAGTCAATATGCGATATTGATGGAAAGCCTGCCGAGAGCAAAGCTCCCTTCACCAGGCTTGTTCTACTTGATCCTGAAACAGGTAAAACCAGTATGTACGCTTATCCCGTTGACGTTGATGCCTACAAGAAATGCATGGACGTCAAAATAGGCGACCTTCATGCTGTAAGCGATACCGAATTCCTCATTATTGAGCAGGGTAAGGGCAAAGATGGGCTGCGCAACATTATTTATTTGATAGACATCAAAGACGCCACCGATCTGACTGGAAAGAAGACAAATGCCGGAAAAGAACTCGAAGCGGTTTCCGGAGCAGAAGAACTGAATTCCCTTGGGATTCGTATGGTCTCCAAAAAACCTGTTATCAGCTTGCGTGAACATGGATGGAAGCCCAGTAAGGCAGAAGGGCTGGCCCTGTTGCCGGACATGCGCACCATAGCTGTCTGTTCCGACAATGATTTCGGATTCGGTGCAAAAGAGGTTGATCCAGTCATGGACAAAGACGGGAAACCTGTAAAAAAAGCGACGAAATACCTTATTGAAAACGGTAAACTGACCTATGGCGGACAGACAGTCTCAACTTCTTTCCAGCTTGAAAGTACCGGAGAAAAAGCTGGTTTCTGGATGATCAGGCTACCTAAAAAAATCAGTCAGTACTAACTCTTTTACGATTTCACTACGCAAATCATAAGGCCCTGAATATATGAATATTCAGGGCCATTTTTATAGCAAGACCAGTGGAAATAACGTCGGTCTTTCACGAAAGGATTCACCTTTCTCTATTCAAAACAAAATTGAGCAACAATCTTAATCAGCCCGGTAATGACATCCGATGCTGTCCTTGTTCCTCAGGGCAGCAACGGTGACTGTCAAAGCCGCCTGTGATCCATGAAACAGGTCGATAATCGGCCTGCTGATGGGAGTGCGTTTATAAAATGAACGCAGGTTTCTGTTGAGGTTCTGCAGATCGTCAATGGCCCGGTTGAGCCTTGCAGTAGATCTGGTAATGCCTACGTAGTTCCACATTACACTGCGGATGAACATCCAGTCCTGTGCAATAAGGGCGGGGTCTTCATTGGAATTATTACCGGGGCTTTCCCAGTCCGGGATAGCTTCAAGCAGCTTTTTGCTTAACGCGTTCTTTTTAGTTGCCTTGCTTCCAATTTCCTCTCCTGCAGAATATCCCCAGAGCATTCCTTCCAGGAGGGAAGTGCTTGCCAGACGGTTTCCGCCGTGGAGCCCGGTACATGAACATTCTCCGACAGCATAAAGCCTTTCGATTGTTGTTCTTCCTTTCTCATCCACAAGTACGCCGCCGCAGAAGTAATGAGCAGCAGGAACAACCGGAATAGGCTGCTTGGTAATATCAATTCCATTCTCGGCACATTTACCATAGATGGTCGGGAAACGTTTGGTCAGATCATGCTTAACGTGGTTGGCTGCATCCAAATAGACACATTCCTCCTCAGTACGGAGCATTTCCTCGAGAATGGAGCGGGTGACAATATCACGCGGAGCAAGATCAGCCCTCGGGTCATAGCGATGCATGAACGCTTCACCTGATGAGTTAATCAGTTTTGCACCTTCACCACGAACAGCCTCGGAAATCAGGAATCGGCGGCTGGCCCGTGAACGAGTGCCCTGATAAAATGCCGTGGGATGAAACTGAACCATTTCCGCATTAATTACCCTGGCCTTAGCGCGGTTCGCCATAGCAACGCCGGACCCGATAGACCCTGTAGAGTTGGTTGTGTGCAGATAAATCTGTCCCAACCCACCGGTTGCCAATACGGTCTGATCCGCAAGCACTGTTTCAACCACATCGCGGGATTCATTGTAAACATATGCACCCAGACACTTGTTGGTCAGGCTGTACATGAACTCAGGTCCCCGGGCGTGGTGATGACTTGTTATCAGGTCAATGGCTGTCCGGTTGGTACAGACCCTGATGTATGGATGATCGACAACACATTTACTGAGAATCTCCATTATGGTCTGCCCGGTATGGTCTGCACAGTAAAGGATGCGTGGCACAGCATGACCGCCTTCACGTGTCAGACTGTAATTCCCGTCATCATCCTCATGAAATGGGATGGGATATTTTTCAAGCAGCAGTTTCTTAAGAACTATGGGGCCATGTTTGGCAAGAAAACGCACGGCCTTAATGCTGTTATAGTTCCAACCTGCAGTGAATATATCTTTTTCAAGTTTTTTAGGGGTGTCTTCCGGGCCGGTATAGACAATACCGCCTTGGGCAAGCCTTGTATTACCGGTAAAGAGATCATCCCCCTGAGTTAATAATGTGACTTCAACACCTTTTTCTGCTATCGTCAGAGCTGATATACATCCGGCGATTCCTGATCCGATTATTAAAACCTCGGTTTTCATTCGGTTTTCCTGCATGCCTTATATCTCATAAAACGGCAGCCTTTTCAGGTTCCGGCTAAAGGTTCGATTTTTTTACGAGCAGACCTCAAGCATTCTTTCAAGGGCTATTTTAGCGGGCTTCCTGATAGCATCCGAAACATCCTCGTAAGGAGTTGCTTCCAGATTCACCAGAAGATTCGCAAGGTTTTCTTCCGTGATTTTAGCCATGTTGCTGCATACGCTGATTCCTAACGGAATTATATTCTTGGCCGGATAGATATTCTTCAACCTGTTGACCAGATTGGTTTCTGTTCCGATCACGATGGTTGTTCCGGCAGGCGCCTCATCAACATACTTGATTAGGTACGATGTGGAACCGCTCCCGTCGGCAGCACGGACAAGCTCCGGAGGACACTCAGGATGAACAACGATCCTGCATCCAGGGTAGTCAGCTCGGAACTGTTCAATCTGGGCAAGCTTGAATCTCTGGTGAATTGCGCAGAGACCGGGCCAGATCAGAAGTTGCTTATCCTTGGTGGCTTGAACATCAAACTGTAAACCTTTACCACGGATATCCAGAATCATGCGTTTTTCAGCCGGAATGCCCAGCTTGTCCGCCGTGTTCAAGGCGAGGTTTCTGTCAGGAAGAAAGAGAACAGCATCGCCCTGTTCAAGTGCCCAGCTGAGCATTTTCTCAGCATTGGCTGAAGTACAGACGGATCCGCCGTGTTTTCCGCATACGGTTTTTACGGCAGCAGGGGTGTTCACGTAAGCCAACGGAATGATTTTACGCCCGGTTTCTTCAAGAATCCTGGTCAGGACATTGTCCACTAGCCATGCAGGAGCCATATTGGCCATTACGCATCCGGCGCTTGCATCAGGAATGTAAACCTTCTGATCATCCCGCCTTACAATAGCGGCAGATTCGGCCATAAAATGCACCCCGCAGAACACAATGTACTGCGCTTCAAGTTTTTCGATCTGTCTGGCAAGCTCAAGGGAGTCGCCTTTCAGGTCGGTATGACGGATTATTTCATCCGACTGGTAGTGGTGCCCTAATATGGCCAGCTTCTTTCCATATTTTTTCTTCTGCTCAGTAATAATATCTGAATACATCTACCTTGTTACCTACATAGATATGATATTCATGCTCATGTCAGAGCATTTTGCAGAGTGGGTGATCCTTCCTACGGAGATATAATCCGGACCGGCTTCTGCCAGCGCAGCGATGGTCTCAAGGGTCACGTTTCCGCTGATTTCTGTTTCGATGTCATCAGGAATGGTCTCGATAGCAGCCTTCGCTTCATCAAAGGTCATATTATCAAGCATGATGCGGTCTACCTTGCAGGCGACGGCCTCATCCACCTCTTCCTGATTACGGCATTCAACCTCGATGGGCGGGCAATTTTCGTATTTTGCACGAAGTTTTTCAACGGCCATGGTGATTGAACCGGCGCGGTCGATATGGTTGTCCTTGAGCATGAGCATTTCCACCAGGTTGAGGCGGTGATTCTTTGCTCCTCCGACCAGAACGGCGTATTTTTCAGGATAACGGAGTCCGGGAAGAGTTTTGCGGGTATCCAGGAGGATTGTTTCGCAGTGATCAAGGGCATCCACATATTTACGGGTTTCAGTGGCGATTCCGGACATGTGTGAAATGAAGTTGAGGATTACCCGTTCCGCCTTGAGGAGCAGGGCTGCAGGCCCTTGGATGGCGGCAATGAGTGTTCCAGTGGAGATTTTTTCACCTTCATCCACATTCAGGTGCACCTGACACTTCTGTTCCTGGTCTGCAAACTCAAGAACAAGGTTGATCAGGGGCAGTCCGGCTACAACGGTATCTTCCTTGGCGATTATCTGAGCCGTGGCTATATCCTCCGGTTCAAACAAGCCCAGAGAGGTCAGATCCGGGCCGTCTTCGCTAAGAGCTATTTTGATTGTGGCCAGAAGAAACATTCTTGCTTCGGCCTGAAAGAAGTCGTTAAATAGGTTTTTATTCATATTATTCCTGTTAATTTTTTGTAACATTATGTTTGAGGTCATGTAACGAAAATTGGTAGCCGTTTTTATCAAGCAATACAAGGGCTGAGAAGGATTTCACAAAGTAAGTTATATCATTTAAAAGAGTCATAGATTTTGACCTTTCATTGTATTTGGGATAGTTGGTAGCCCCATGACAAAGGCTAAAGGAATACCCGAACCACTGCGGCAATGGCAGGAGAGTGGAAAAGGACTGGCTGGCGATGTTGACCAGCTTGTTCTTGATGCTCTGCACCCTGCAGACGCCGCTGACCATATTGAAGAACTCGGTCTGGAGGAACAGGTCAAGTTCATCAAGCAGCTTCCCATAAAGGATGCCGCCGAGTCCATCGCCGAGATGGAAAAATATGATCAGCGCGATCTCATCAAACGCCTCAATGTGGGATTTGCGGCCCGAATACTTGAGTACATGTCGCCTGACGATGCGACAGACATCCTTGAAGGGCTCGACGATGACCACCGGGAAACCCTGCTGCGGCAGATCAAGGCGGAGGAACGAGAGGAAATCTCGACCCTGCTGACATTTGATCCAGACACCGCAGGAGGTGTTATGACTACCGAGGTGGCGGTTGTTCGCGACGACATGACCGTAGATCAGGCCATCGCCGCCATCCGCCGTGAAGTGGAAGACAAGAGTATTCCTTACTATGCCTATGTTGTCGACCGCCGCAACCACCTTCTTGGTGCAGTATCAATGCGTGACCTGCTTATCTCAAGGCCGGGCAAACGTTTGACGGAACTCACTGAGAACCAGCACCTGATCTCTGTCACCTACAATGTGGACAAGGAAGAGGTAGCAAGGCTCATTGCCCACTACAACTTCCTTGCGATGCCGGTTACCGATTTCGACCACCGTTTCATAGGCGTTGTCACTGTTGATGACGTTATCGACATCATCAATGAAGAAGCCAGCGAAGACATGCAGTCCATGGTTGGTGCGGCAACTGACGAAACAGTTGATTCGCCCTGGCGCTATTCCGTTCGCAAACGTCTGCCATGGCTGGTTATCAACGTAGCAAACTCAGCTGTATCCGCCTGGGTTGTCCATCTTTTTGAAGGAAATATTGCCAAGATGGCCATGCTCGCAGTTCTTATGCCCATTGTTGCCAACCAGGCCGGAAACACAGGACAGCAGGCTCTAGCGGTTATGATCCGCCAGTTTGCAACGGAAAAATTTGATCGCAAGAAATCATGGGAAGCCGTTTTTCGCGAATTAAAAATAGGTCTCGTCAACGGAATCTGCGTTGCTCTTCTGGTGCTTATGGCTGTCTTCATGCTTACCCACAACCACGCACTGGCCATGGTTATGGCCGGTGCACTATTCATTGATATGGTTCTAGGAGCAATTGTTGGGGGGGCTATTCCCATTGTCCTCAAGGAATTCGGACGCGACCCGGCACAGGCTTCATCAATTTTCCTTACCACGATTACCGACAGTTTCGGCTTCCTGTCTCTGCTCGGTCTTGCTGGTGTTTTTTTGCTTTAGCTCAAGAGTCTACAAATAATGCCCGGATATAAAGTTCATGTCAGCGGATCAATTGTGGCCGGAATTCTGGTGCTGCTCCTGCTGGTTAATATCGGAATGTATATTATTGATCCGCAGCAGGTGGCCGTATTGCTCATGTTGTGTATTCTCGGAGCACTATTCCCGGATATAGACACGGATTCCAAAGGGAAACGCCTGTATTATTCCGGAATGCTGACCCTTTCACTGGCCCTTATTTATTTCAAGGAGTTCAAGTGGGCGGCTTATCTGGGAATCCTTGCCATGCTGCCCGGAATAAGTGCCCACCGGGGATGGACTCACACATGGTGGGCAATGCTCATAGTCCCAATGCCCATGCTCATCCTCCCGTATTATGTTTACGGGCATGATTTTCCAACCCTGCTTCCCTACTATGTTGCTTTTGTGACCGGGTATTTCTCGCACCTGCTGTTGGACAGAGAATTCTAGCAATTTCGGTTTCCTGAAAGGAAAAAGCCCCTGCAGTCTTGCGACTGCAGGGGCTTTATTTATACCAAGCTCTATCGAACTAGGAAAGCTGAGACATGAGGGTCTCTTTGATAGAATCAATGGAGCCTTCGCCGTTGAGTTCGATGTACTTGAAGCCAGCTTTAGGAGCCAGATCTTTGTAGAAGTATGCAGCAGCAACAGTACCGGTGTTGTCATCGTAGTAGATGTCGTGACGCTTGTTGATTGCATCTTCGTCCTGGTCGTCTGCACGAGAGGAGAGAGCACCACCGCAAACGCGACATTTGTCACCGTTGGGCTTGATAGCGTCGATGAAGATGTTGTTGGGGTGGTTGGGATCGTTTTCGCAAAGGCGACGGCCCATGATGCGGTTTTTAGCAACTTCGCGGGGCAGCAGGATTTCGATAACGTAGTCGAGTTTTACGCCGTCTTTTTCAAGGGCTTCCCAGAGCTTTTCAGCCTGAACGATAGAACGGGGGAAACCGTCGAGCAGCCAGCCGTTTTCGCCGGAAGACTGGAGAACGTCGAGAACCATGGGGATGGTGATGTCGTCAGGAACGAGTTCACCCTTATCGATGTATGCCTTGGCTTTCATGCCGAGTTCGGTTCCGCCGCCGATGTGTTTACGGAAGATAGCACCGGATTCGATATGATCAAGGTCGTATTTTTTCTTAGCCAAGGCACCCTGAGTACCTTTACCGCTACCGTTAGGTCCAAAAATAAGAATATTCATCTGTTGTCCTCCTAAAGAATTAGTAACAAAATTCACAAAGTTCTAAACCTTGCCGTCCACCCTGTCAATGCTCTTTATCACTTTGAATAAGAGTCCTTTTTTGCTGACAGCAACCTCTTTGTCTCCGGGAAATTGTACAACTGAACCTGATTTACGGGCCAGATAAGCCTGATCAAGACGGAATAGAGAGTCCGCAAGAGCATGCCCTTTACCCAAAGAATCCAATATAACCTTGTAAACACGCATTCTTAGAGCCTGATGACAATTGTCCAAAATTGAACAAGGAATCAATTTCCCGCCGGAATCGTCATCCTCAACACGCGAGACGGTTTTATCAACTTCGCAGGCCCAGAAAGCCTCATCCAGCTCAGCCTGATTTTTCAATCTGAGGATACCACTTCCGAAACTTGGATTTTCCTCATAAAACAGCGGCATAATCTTATGCCTGACCCTGTTGCGGGTATAATCCATAGAGTGATTGGATTCATCCTCGCGCCATGGGCAGCCAAATGAGTTAAGAAAAGCCATAAGGTCTTCTTTAGATGTCGAAAGCAGCGGTCGCAGCAATTTGCGCTTTGAGTCGTAGGCATCCATACCAGCCAACGCCGGCCATCCGGCTCCACGGATCAACCGCATAACGACATCTTCACTAAGATCATCCAGATGGTGGGCCAGCAGTAAAAAATCGGCATTATATTTGTTCAGGCAAGACTTGAAGAAATCATACCGTAGTATTCTCCCTGCTTCCTCAAGCCCAATGGAATTGTCTGCAGCATACCGCTTCACATCAATCTTCACAGACTCAAGGGGAATCTGCAGAATTGAACAAAGCTCAGCGACAAAACGGGCATCTTCAATGGAGGCCTCACGCAGACCATGGTCCACATGAGCACAAAAAACCCTGCCACCCGATTTACTGGTGAGCAGGGTTGAAATTACCAGAAGGGCAGTTGAATCAATACCCCCCGAAACACCTACCAGAACTGGTCTGGCGGCGAATTCACTTCCACATTTGCTGTTGCCGAATTTCTCAATATTCAGGCAGAATCTAGCCTGTTTCGGTTCAAGCTCCTGCAGGGATCGGGGCAATTTTTCAATCATGACTTTATTAGAATGTATTCTTACCCGTTGAACAGGAAGAGCGGGTAACAGTCCCGATTTAACAGGCCACTCCGAGATCTGCAATGAACTGGTCGAGATAGTTCATCATATGATTGCGCTGTTCCGCACTGGCATAAGAGACACAGGAACAGCGGATCTTGTTGCGTGCACGGACAAGCAGTTCGACTTTAATTGATGTCTCAAGAACTTCAAGGGCCATGAAAAAGGGGCCACACTCGCCCATATGTTCTTTCTGCTCTTCATTGAGCATGTCATCGGGAACCGGAAGGTAGAATATTCCTTCAATCGGTCCCTGAAACTCAAGTTCAGTCAGTGCATCGGAAATTTTTTTTACGTCTTCCTCGTATATTTCATCCAGCAGATAATTTCTCATCGATAATATTCCTTTGTTACTCTTCAAGATTACTTTTCTTTTTCCGTCCGCAATGGGCATCCGGTGGAATTGTATCGTTGTCCAGATTAAACATGCGCCGGGCCAGATCAACGAACCTGTCGGCGTTGCCTTCCTCTTCTGTCCTGCGTTTAAGGAAAGATACCGGTTCATGGAGAAGCTTCTTGCCTATGGCCATGGCCATAGTTTCAAGTGCCTTGTGGGTCTTGGGGTCCACGTCTCCGAGGCGCTTGAGTGTCTTGGCGAGTTCCGCCTGTGCTACACGCTCACTGCGGTTGAACAGGTCGACAATGGTCGGCTGCAGATCAAGCGAATTGATCCAGTTGCCGAAAGAGAGAGTCTCAAATTCAACAATGGAGTTGGCTTTGAGAGCCTCATCTTCACGCTGGGCCTTGTTCTCTTCAACAACGTCCTTAAGGTCGTCAATATCGTAAAGATAGACGTTATCGAGGCCGTTTACATCCGGGTCAATATCCCTGGGGACAGCAATATCAATAAAGAACATGGGTCGAAATTTGCGCTTCTTGATAACCTTCTTCATCTCCTTGGCGGAAATGACTGCATGCGGCGCTCCGGTCGAGCTGATAATGATATCAGTATCAACCAGATGCTCATAAAGGTTTTCAAAAGCAACAGGCTTGCCGCCCATATTTTTCGCCAATTCCTCGGCACGGGAAAACGTCCTGTTGGCGATGGAAATATGCTCGATTCCGCAGTTGAGCAGATGGGTAGCTGCCAGCTCGGCCATTTCCCCGGCACCGATAAGCATGGCCCGCTGTCCCTTCAGCTCTCCGAAAATCTTTTTTGCCAGCTCGACAGCGGCATAACTGATGGAAACAGCGCTTGAGGCTATGGATGTCTCAGTACGTACACGCTTTGCCACAAAAAAAGCCTTGTGGAGAATCCGGTTGATTATAACCCGTGCAGCCCCGACATCAACAGCCTTGCGGTATGAATCCTTAAGTTGGCCGAGAATTTGCGGTTCACCAACAATCATGGAATCAAGACTGCATGCCACCCGGAAAAGGTGCTTCACAGCCTTGAGGTTCTGATGACAGTAAACGTTAGGCTCAAGTTCGCTAACGGATCCGCAACATCTGCCAGCCCAATATCTGAGTACATCAGCTTCGGACTTGTCTTCCGAGCATACCACGAGAATCTCGACCCTGTTGCAGGTAGAGAGAGCCATGACTTCGTGCATGCCTATATCTAGAAGTCCACTCTCAAAATCTTCCACAGTGGTCAGAGCGTAACGTTCACGAATATCCACCCCGGCAGAGCGGTGGTTAAGGCCGATAAGATAAATATTATGGTCCATAATCAGACTTTAAAGCTATGGTGAGTGGGCACGAAGAAGTTGATGCCCCACAGTGAGATCATGGTGATCATAAAGACGATGATCACCAGAATCGCCGGTTTCTTGCCTCTCCAGCCGACAACCAGTCGCTGATGAAAAAGGAACGCGAACAGAAACCAGACCACTAAAGTAACAATCTCTTTGGGATCCCATGAAAACATCTTGGAAAAAGCACCGCGAGCCCAGAGAAATCCAGCAGCAAGCCCCAGAGTGTAAAGTGGAAAACCTATGAGAATCGACCAATGGTTCACATTGTCGAAAGTATTCAGAGAAGGCATGTCCTTGCCCATTCCGGTAAGGTTCGCCTTGGTCTTGATCTTGTTGTTGAGATACAGGAATGCAACACCGGCCCCGGCTGCCATTGCCATAAGGGCAATGCTCACGAAAATGGTCCCTATGTGAAGGCCGATGAAAAGTCCCGCCAGATGTGCGGGAAGGGTAACCTTGAGACTTTGAGCTGCAAGGGAAATGATGAAAAGGAGCAGGGCCAGCGGAGACGCTGTTAAGGCAAAAAAAGTGCTGCGAACTTTCCACCAGAGTCCGAAGTAGACCAGAATGAAACTCCAGCCAAGCAGGCTGAAATAAAAATATCCTCCGTCGAGAACGGTTCCTCTGTAAAGAAATACAGCAAGCAACAGATCAAGGGTATGCAGGGCAAATCCGCCGATAGCGGCCATGTTTCCCAATCTTCCCATGGAGCTGCTGTTTTTGAGGCTTCCCGCAAAAAACAATCCGGTGCCCGCCAGATAGCAGGCAATAATTACGTACTGGAATACTTCAAATAAGGTCATCAGTTAGCTCCGGTATGTGTGAAACAAGTTCATCAGGCAGAAATTGGGCCAGAAGTTCATTCACCTGGTCCATATTTCCTGCTTCCAGTTCATCCAAGATCGGAGATGCAACAAGCTGTCTGAACAAAGCGGTGTTTTGGCTTGTTTCCTTGCCAAGGTCAAGGACCATCGGCCTTATTCTTCCCATTAAAGTAATAAAAGCCGCATAATGAGGACCAAAAACATTCTCAAGATCCTGACGTACCTTTCTGGTGAAGGCAGGTGAACATCCTCCGGTAGAAACGGCAATAGTCAGGTCTCCCTGTCGGATGACCGAAGGAACAATAAAATTGCTGCCTTCCGGAAAATCGGCAATATTGCAGAGAATGTTATTCCTGTAGCACAGTTCGGCAATAATGCGATTGATTTCTGTGTTACTGGTGCAGGCAAAGACAATGAATTTTCCTTCCAGATCCTCAGGATCAAAGGGGCGTTGTTCGAAGATTACTCGCGAGTCAAGACACAACGGAGCCATTTCTGGACCTGGTCCGGAAGTATCCAGCACAGTTACGGATTCCGGACCGCACTCCAGAATGGATTTGAGCTTGCGCACGCCGACTGAACCGGCTCCCACGAGCAGACATCTGCGGTTTTCAACTTTAAGAAAAATAGGATAGTAGGTCATAGAAGTCCTGCATAACAAAAGTGTGCCTGCATTGTAAAATGACAAAGTGGCAGTAATAGGATATAGTCATAGTACCCAACTAATTGCTTTAAAGGGATTTTCATGAATCGAGCTCTGATCATACAGCTTACACGCTTCGGAGACCTGGTCCAGACCAAACGGCTGGTTCTGACCCTTCAGAACCGCAATTTCGAGGTACATATCTGTGTTGACCGTTCGTTGAAAGATCTGGCCACCATTTTGTATCCGCAGGCAAACATCCATGCGGTGGTTGCCCACGGAACCGGGATCAAGGGCAGGGGATTTGATTCTGCACTCCCGGTAAATCTTTCCGTTTTCACGACGTTCAAGAATCTGGCTTTCTCGGAAGTATACAACCTCAACTTTTCTCCCATGAACTATGCAGTGGCATCCCTATTTGACCCGGATACTGTGAAAGGACACAGGATGGTCAACGGCCAGCCGATGAAATCCCCGTGGTTTGATCTGGCCTTCAGGCTGGCTGCTGAACGGCGCAATAATATCAATCTGGTGGATTATTGGGCTGCACTCAGCCCGGAAATGATTCCCGCAGAAAAAGTAAATCCTCTGGCTGACCCCAAAGGCGGTGGCATAGGAGTCGTGCTGGCAGGGCGGGAAACCCGCCGTTCCCTTCCCTATGAAGTATTTGCCCCACTGATTCTTGCAGCGCGTTCAGTAAATAAATGCAAAAAAATCTTTCTGCTCGGCAGCAACGCCGAACGCGAGGCAGGGCGTAAGCTGCAGGCCAAATTTCCCGCGTCCGTTTCCGCCGACACAACCAATCTTGCAGGCAGGACTGACTGGCAAGGGCTTGTTGGTGTTGTTTCCGGCCTTGATATGGTTATGACCCCGGATACCGGAACCATGCACCTGGCAGCCCATCTGGGAGTGCCGGTTCTAGGCTTTTTCCTGTCCTCGGCATGGTGTACGGAAACCGGACCATACGGAACAGGGCACACAATCATTCAGGCAGACACAGACTGTTCACCATGCGTAGAATCACAGCCATGCTACTGTAACCTGAAATGCCTTGCGCCTTTCAAGGAACCCGGAGCGGCGCGTTTCATTGCCACGCGAAAGCCTGAACACCTGGTCAGCGGTCTTTCCGTATTCGAATCCGCATGTGACTTTCTGGGCACGAAATTCATCATAAAGGCCGGTAATGATGTAACAGGGGAGCGCAGGGAAAGAATCAGACAATTTATCGGTTCTCATCTAGGAATTCTGGACATCGGCCGACATGGGCCGTTCCCGGATCTGGCAGAAAAATTTTACAGGGAGAAGGACTGGATTACATTAAATAGAGGTGTAATTCTGCCCTGAAACTGACAAATGAGTATGTTGAACTGTATTTCAGCTTAATCAATTATAGATGCGGGCTCATGACCACGGCACACGACAATGGAAACACATAAGGATACATTCATGAATAATGACAAAGTGCTGCGAATTCTGGTTGTTCTTCCCCTGTATGGCGGTTCGCTGCCGGTGGGAAGGTTCTGCGTATCCGCACTAAGGGCAATGGGACATCTGGTCGAAGTGTTTGAAGCACCGGATTTTCACAGTGCCTACAATGCCATTGATGACTTGAAAATAACGGCTGACCGCCACCAATATATCCAAAACACCTTTCTTCAGATGCTATCTCAGGCGGTACTGGCAAAAGTCGAAACATTCGAGCCAGACATGGTTCTGGCCATGGCGCAGGCACCCTTGACTCATCAGGCTCTGAAACGAATGCGCAAGGATAATGTCAAAACCGCTATGTGGTTTGTGGAGGACTTCCGTCTTTTTACCTACTGGCAGAGCTTTGCACCTTTTTACGATGTATTTGCTGTTATTCAGAAAGAACCTTTTATTTCAGAGCTTAATAAAATCGGTGTCAATAATGTTTTGTACCTGCCGCTTGCCGCCCAGCCGGATTTTCACAGACCCATTGAACTGAATACCGGTGATGCCCGTAAATACGGTGGAGATGTTTCGTTCATGGGAGCGGGATATCCAAACCGCAGAATGGCCTTCCGTAAACTCATCCACCATGGACTTAAGATCTGGGGATCGGAATGGGATGGCGATCATGTGCTTGAACCCTACGTACAGCTTAACGGGCGCAGGGTTTCCTCTGAAGAATGCGTTAAAATATTCAACGGATCAAAAATCAACCTGAACCTGCACTCTTCAATTCATGCAGATCAACTTGTTAGCGGCGGAGACTTCATCAACCCCCGAACTTTTGAACTGGCGGCCTGTGGAGCTTTTCAGCTTGTGGACAGGCGAACCCTTATGGAAGATGCTTTTACAGAAGGAGAACTTGCCCATTTCGACAGTCTTGAAGACCTCGATCACAAGATCAGGTACTTCCTGGCCAACCCAGAGGAAAGACAGGCCTATGCCTCCCGCGGGAGGGAAAGAGTTCTTCGCGACCACACCTATACGGTCAGAATGCAGAGCCTGATTGATTTCACCGCTGAAACTTACCCCCAATGGCCTGCAGCAAGAAGCAATGATGATGTCTTCGGCCCTGATTTCCCGGAAGAATTGAAAAATGATACTATGCAGCTCATTAAAAAGCTTGGACTTCCAGTAAAAGTTGGTTTTGACGATCTGGTAAAGGCAGTCAGAGCGCAAAATGGTGAATTGAGCCCAATAGATACAGCAATTCTTTTTCTGGACGAGTGGAAAAGAATCTATAGCAAATAGAAACAACTGATTTATACTTTACTTTTATCATAATTCTGGAAATATAAATTTAGTATCGTCAAACCATGAGGGTATGCTAAGCCATTTTTATTTATAATATAATTTATCTGTAAAAGGGTGAGATTGATTTATGGCTACACTGTTTTCAGACAGAGGATTCAGCGGAAGCACAAAGATTACTTCTGATGAATTTTCAAAATTACGAGATATAATCTATGAGCTTTCCGGTATTTATTTACAGGATAACCGCCGGTTTTTGGTTGAAAACAGATTCGCCCACCGCCTGACCGAACTTAAACTCAAGAGTTATACTGAATACATTGCATATCTTCAAAATGGACTGAAGGGCAAAGCTGAAGAAATGAATATGCTGGAGCTCATAACTACCAATGAGACCAGTTTTTTCAGGGACAACCCACAGCTTACAGCCTTCCGTAATTATACACTCAAAGAGTTGATTGATGAAGGGAACAAGACAGGGCGGAGAGAAATCAGAATATGGTCTGCCGGTTGTTCTTCCGGCGAGGAACCATACACACTTTCCATAATCTTCCATGAAATGTTAAAGAATGACTTGAACAAATGGAGGATACGTATAACAGCGAACGACATTTCATCAAATGTGCTGGAAATGGCTAAACGGGGGGTCTACACTCGATACGCACTTAGAACGACACCGGCACCTATTGTGTCAAAATATTTCAGGGAAAGAGAAGGGGACATGTTTGAAGTCAACCCCGAAGTCAAACGGTTGGTCAACTTCGGGAAAATCAACCTCAACGACGATCGCTCAGTCAAATTGGTTCCAAAATCACATGTTGTATTCTGCCGAAATGTCATTATATATTTTGACAGGGAAATGAAGAAAAAGGTTCTGGAAGGTTTCCACAACAATTTATTACCCGATGGTCACCTGTATGTTGGACATTCCGAGTCTCTGCATATGATTACGAAAAATTTCAAGGCAATACAGCATTCAGGAGCCATCTCATATCGGAAACTCTGAACCGCTCCAACTCTGAGGTGAACTATGCAGACTGTGAACATTTATGACGCGACTCCCGGGATGATACTTGCAGCCGATATTACTCAATCCGGCAGATTGCTGCTTCCTGCCGGATCTGTCCTTACCAACAGTAATCTTGAAGTCTTCAAGAGAAAAGGCATCGAATCGGTATTAATAGTCACATCAGAAAATCAGGAACCGGACGAGCAGAGCATCGACCGGGCATTCATGTATGTTCGCGACTACTTCATGTTTGTAAACCATAACCATCCGGCAATCATTAAAATGTTTGACATAGCAGTGTACAAGACTGCTCTTAAATTGATGGAAGGGTGGAGACTGCCCACGCCGGAAGAACAAACCGTCGTCGATCTTGATGATATGCGAGACCTGTTTTACCGCGATGAAGGATCGGTTAAGGATGTTGTCGACGATGAACTAAAGATGGCCTCGTTTCCCGATATTTTCTTCAAAGTGAAGGATGCCGTTTCAGATCCACATACTTCCGCACAGCAGATTGCTGAAGTCGTGGGGCTTGATGTAGGCCTCTCCACGCAACTGCTAAAACTAGTAAACAGCCCACTTTACGGCTTTCCTTCAGAAATAGGATCACTTGTGCGCGCCGTAGCACTTATCGGCGGCAGAGAACTATGTACATTGGCGCTTGGGCTATCCACAATCGGCTATTTCAGGGATATTCCACCTGAACTGATAGATATGCGCTCCTTCTGGCTGCATTCATTGACTTGTGCTGTTTTCTGCAAGGTAATTGCCGAACAAATCGAAGGAGTTGGTCCAGAAGAAATGTTTACAGCCGGATTGCTGCATGACGTCGGAAGACTGATTTTATTCAAGAAAATGCCGTGCAGCGCGGTTCAGGCCATGATCTACGCGCGCGAAAATTTCATTCCGCTGGTAGAAGCTGAAGACATGATTCTGGGATTCAACCATACCGAAGTAGCACAGTCCATGTTTGAAAGATGGAATTTCCCCAAGTCGCTCATAGAAACAATCAGCCATCATCATAATCCCCAAAAAGCTGAAAACACAAAAGAGGCCGGAATACTGCAACTTGCTGACAATCTGGCCATTGCTGTCGGCATTGCAGATGGAGGCATGTACGTGCTGCCGGGTGTAGAAGATGGGTTGCTTGAACAACTGCAGGTGGATGAAGAACGCCTCGTTGAAGTAGTCAGGGACTACGACCAGCAGATCAAAGAAATTTTCAGTACTTTTTTTGATTAATATGACCATTGCGCTGGCACGGGTAAGCCTTACAATAAAGGCTTTTCTTAAACGTACTTTTTCCTAAGCTACACAAATAGGCTTCTGGCAGCTCTGCAAGAGTCATAATACCCCCGGCAAAGCCGGGGGCTTGTTTTTGTGAGCCACTCGAAGTGGCTTTAAGAACCGCCTAAAGGCGGAATTTCAATTGTTCAATCCGTTGGTCTTCTTTTTCCTGATTCCGAATGTACTCCCGAATCACTTTTTCATCACGACCCACGGTAGAAACAAAGTATCCTCTGGCCCAAAAGCTTTGCCCAGCGTAACCGCGTGCTCGGCCTTCGATTTCACGAGCAATATGAATTGCGCTCTTACCTTTTATAAAACCAACAACTTGGGCTACCGAATATTTGGGAGGGATAGCAATATACATATGCACATGATCGTTGCATAAGTGGCCTTCCAGAATCATACATTCGCGCTGTCGCGCAAGTTTATGAAAAACCTCGCCCAAGTAGTTTTTCAGTTTGCCAAACAACACCTTGCGTCGACATTTCGGTATCCACACAACATGATACTTGCAGTCCCATTTTGTATGGCATAGGCTTGAATTGCACTTCATAGAGCCTCTCCTCTGCTCACTTTGAGCAGCTCACAAGGAGAGGCTTTATATTACTCCCGCATAAGTCAAACTTTACTGGTCCCCCAGCATAGCTGGGGGGTTTCTCAGTGGACTAATTTGATGAGCTTTTCGTTTTGGCTATCTGATTGCCAACGGTGGCTAAAAGTATTTCAGCGAACACAGCATTCAGCGTCAGGGCAGGGCAGTTCGATCGTCACAGTTGTTCCTTTACCCGGACCGGGGCTTTCAATTTTCAATTGGCCCTGATGTTCAAATACAATCTTCTTTACACGTGAAAGTCCCATACCCACACCTTTAGCTTTAGTAGAAAAGAACGGATCAAGAACATGTTTTAGGTGGTGCTCGGCAATTCCCATTCCATGATCAATAATCCTGATAACTATGACCCCGCTCTTTCGTTCCACATTCACCAGTACATCGGTGACTTTTTCCGGAGTAAAATTGCTGGCATTCAGCAGCAGTTCTACAATTGCAATGTGAAATAACGTTCTTCCAATAAACAGCTTCTCGACAGAACATTCCAGCTTCATCTCAATGGATTCGCCGATGCGCTTTAAAATTCTGTTAGCATTTTCATGTGCTTCATTGAAAAGCTGAACTGTATCAACTTCAACGGGAACAGGTTTTGGAATCTCCGAATAATTCCTGACGGCAGCAACGAGCCCTTCGAGCTTCAATGCTTCTTCCGAAATAATCTGAACATCCTGTTTGAGAGGATCGCCCTCTGGTAGCTTCCGGGAAATTATATTTGCCATTCCCCCGATCACGGTAGTGGGGTTCAAAACCTGATGAGCAACAGCCTGAGCAAGTGAATCTAGTCCCTCAATCCGCTCCTTCTGTAGCTCGGCATTGCGGGAAAGGATTCTTTTCTCCCTTTGCTCGGCATTGTATATTTCAGTGATGTCTTCGAAGAGAAATACCATGCCCACGGTCTGGGCATTATCAGTCAGAAAGGATGACGTTATCGAAAGTCTTTTGGGGCATTCCCTACCTTTGATTTTGTAGGGTACAACATGTTTCAGTCCTATCGTCTGCTCATTTATAACATCCAGAATAACTTGATTGAATTCTGCGTTGGAGGTTTCATCTGTAATGAACAGTTCTCCCCATCCGAAACCTATATGTTTGTCACAGCTAAGATCAAGTATATTGCACACGGCTCTGTTGAGGTAGACGATTCTCCCCTCATGAGAAATGACCATCAACCCGACATCGATACTTTCAATAATATTTTCAACAACTAGAGAATTAAATGAAGCCATGACCGCATCCTGCTGAGAAGGTTTATTTATAACTATACATCCCTCGTCAGAGTCAGGCAATCACTATGAAAGATCTTTACTTCTTCCTGCCCGAAGGAGGAGGAACCTCGCTACGTTGCCGTATCGAACGCCGCTGTCCATGCAGCCAGGAATTTAGACGCGGCTCTTCTCCCTGCTCTTTAGGAACATAAAAAGTGCGATCAGAAATTTCAGGAGGTAGATAGTCCTGCTCCACATACCCCTTTGGAAAAGAATGAGGATATTTGTAATTGCGGCCATAACCCCATTCCTTTTGCAAGCTGGTTGTCGCATTACGAAGATGCAGTGGGACTGGAAGCATTCCATTCTGGCGAATTTCCTGCTTCACCGTGTGATAGGCGGCATAAGTACTGTTACTCTTTGGGGCGAGAGCGAGATAAACTACGGTCTCCGACATTGGGATAAATCCCTCAGGCATACCTATGAACTCAACTGCCTGCTGGCAGGAAACCGCAAGGGTCATGGCATAAGGGTCAGCCAGTCCAACATCCTCACCAGCGGAAATAATCAGTCTGCGGGTGATAAATTTCGGATCTTCACCGCTCTCAATCAAACACCCAAGGTAATAAAGCGCAGCATCCGGATCACTGCCGCGAATGGATTTGATCAGGGCGGAAGCTAACTCGTAATGGGAATCTCCGTCCCTGTCTCCCCGGATAACCGTATCGGGGAGGATGGAACGGAGTCTTTCAACCTCACGCTTTTCTTCAGGAAGGTGTGAGGTGTATTCCAGAAGGTTCAGCAGGGTACGCCCATCACCACCGGACAGAGAAGAAATAAGATTCAGGCTGTCAGCACTAAGTGAAAGGTCAAGCTCCTCACAGGCCCGTTTGCATATTGCGATCAGGTCAACTTTTGTTAACGGACGGAGCCGTAGAACATGCAACCGCGACAATAACTGACGGGTCACACTGAAGGAAGGGTTTTCGGTAGTGGTTGCGAGCAGGGTGATTTCGCCGGATTCCAATATTGGCAGAAAAAAATCCTGCTGCGCTTTGGAAAATCTGTGCAGCTCATCGAGAATGAGAATATCCATTCCGGCAAGCTGTTTACGAAGCGAGGCAATCCCGGCCTCCGGAGCACTGATTCGCACGAAATGACGCCCCGTTGATCTGGCCAGCAGAAGGGCAAGAGTTGATTTACCACAACCAGGAGGCCCGAAAAGTAACAGACTAGGCAACCGTTTGGAACGCTCAAAA
The DNA here is from genome assembly GCF_050916235.1 of Maridesulfovibrio sp. FT414. Classification (GTDB taxonomy): domain Bacteria; phylum Desulfobacterota; class Desulfovibrionia; order Desulfovibrionales; family Desulfovibrionaceae; genus Maridesulfovibrio. Next base: position 4,061,792 of record NZ_CP104854.1, on the reverse strand, counting down.
GCTTCAATTCGCTCACGGATATGATTCTGCCCCACAAACTCGTCTATGTTATTGGGGCGTATGCGATCAGCCAGAGGCTGGTTGTCAGTCAATTCTAATTTCATTTGAAAGCCTCCGCCGGTTATTGATAACATTCATCTCGGGCAGTCAGACACTGTATGATAATGAATTCTGCCAGCAAAGACCTTTTAACTTCTCAATTATCAGTCTTAACCGTTCTTCTGTCTTTCCAGATATGCCGCACCCATGCAGAGCAGGGCGGCAGTCTCCCAGCGAAGGATGGACTTACCAAGACTACAAGGCTTGAATCCGTTATCCAGAAGCAATTCAGCTTCACGCTGACTGAAGCCGCCCTCAGGACCGATCACGGCAATGGTTGATTCCCTTCCAATATCGGAAAAATCAGGAAAATCGCTGGAATCGGCTTTTTCCCACAAAAAAAGTTTGTTGTCGTATCCGGAACAGGCTTCTATCAGTGTAGCCACGGATCCGGGCACGGTCTGTACATCCGGTAGCCACGGATTACCGCACTGCTTGGCTGCCGCAACCAATTTTTCTAGCCATGTATCCTTGTTTTCAACAGGAACCTTGCCCTGGCTGAATTCACTTTGAAAGAATATAAGTCCCTTTGCTTCCAATTCAACAGCTTTTTCAAGTATCCACCCGCGTCTTGATGACTTATTCCAACCAATAGCCAGAGTCAAACCTCTGGTGTCGGTACAACTGTCTTCTTCAATCTGATCCAGAACGGCATTTGATTTCGAAATTTCCGAGACAATAAAAAATCCTTCGCGTCCGCACCCATCAAAAAGACGGACTTTATCGCCCTGACGGGTCCGCAGGACCTTGGACATGTGCCTGGCTTCTCCACCCTCAAGAATGAAGGGTTCCTTCCAGTTTTCCGGTGCAAGATAAAATGAATTAAGTCGGGACATGAATTCAGCCCTCAGCTCCTTAAAAAACAAAATCCCCAAGCGGGGAATCCAGACGGGTTTGGCCAGAAGATTTCATCAAGGCGTGCCTACCGGGTCAGCCTGAAGCATCCGCGAACAGAGAAGCCCTCACGGACTCCCTGTTCGCGGTTTCATACGGATTAAGCTTCAAGATTGAGCAGATCTTCGTAGGTTTCCCTTCTGCGGGCTACGATGACCTCGTCTCCATCTACAATAATCTCGGCAGCTCTCAGGCGTGAGTTGTAGTTGGAAGACATGGAGAAACCGTACGCACCGGCAGAATAAACTGCCAACAGCTCACCCTGCTTCATCTCAGGAAGTTTGCGGTCCTTGGCAAGAAAGTCTCCGGACTCGCAGATGGGCCCTACAACATCGTAATCCACTTCCGGACGGGCGTTCTTAACAACTTCATCAATGGTATGGTGAGACTGGTACAGGGAAGGGCGTACCAGATCGTTCATTGCTGCATCCACAATAAGGAAATCCTTTGTGGGAGTCTTCTTGGTGTAGATGACTTCGGCAACGAGAATGCCTGCATTACCTGCGATAACACGGCCCGGTTCAAGGATCACTTTAAGTTTTTTTCCGGCGAGAGCCTTGCTGAGAGCTTCACCGAACTCTTTGGGATGAGGAGGAGTCTCAGCATCGTAGGTGATGCCCAGACCGCCGCCAAGGTCAAGGTGCTCAATCTCGACACCCATTTCATGAAGTTCGTCCCTGAATGCAAGCAGCTTGTCGAGGGCTTCAAGGAAAGGCTCAATAGTGGTCAGCTGTGAACCTATGTGGCAGTCCATGCCTACAGGGTTGATATTGGAAAGCTCTTTGGCTGTCTTGTAAGCTTCCTTTGCGGTTTCCATATCAAGGCCGAACTTGTTTTTCTTCATCCCGGTAGAAATATACGGATGGGTTTTGGGATCAACATCCGGGTTGATGCGGAAGCTGATGCGTGCAGTCTTGTTCATGGACGCAGCAACTTCGTTGATCTTGTGCATTTCAGATACGGATTCGACGTTGAACATGAGAATATCGGCCTTGAGGGCTTCTGCAATCTCATAAGCTTTTTTGCCCACACCGGAATACACGATCTTGCTGGAGGGAACACCGGCCTTAAGGGCGCGGAAAAGCTCACCGCCGGAAACAATGTCCATACCCGCGCCCTGTTCTGCAAGCAGCTTGAGAACGCTCAGGTTGGAGTTTGCCTTTACCGAGTAACAGGTCATGTGATCCAGACCGGTAAACGCGGAATCAAAGGCCTCAAAATGTCTACGCAGGGTAGCGGCGGAGTAGACATAAAGGGGAGTGCCATACTCATTGGCAAGTTCAGGAATGCTGATGTTTTCAGCGTGAAGAACATTATCTTTGAATTCAAAATGATGCATTGCGGAAAGGCTCCATATTTGGGATTAGGGTGCAGCTGTGTACACGTCGGAGATGACTACTCCGAGTGTGTCGTAGACGTTGCGTGCTACAACTCTCCAACGATAGCTTTTTGAGGGATCAAGTCCACATTCGCTGAATACGAAAGTGGGGCCGTCAGATTGAATACCTTCGGAACCGGGAACAAATTCTTTTCTGATTGCCGGGAAGAAAGGACAGGTGGGACAGCCTTCTCCGGGACCGGAACCGTCGGCTTGGAATTGAAGGCTCAAATTGTCTACATTTTTATATGCGCCGTCAACCTTTACTACCACTTTTAAGCATTCTCCGACCCTGCGCCCCTCGACTGAAGTGAAAGTGAACAGGTCATCACTTTTCTGTGGCGAAGGCCATTCCGAAACACCGCAGCCTGATCCGGCAAGAATAAATACCGCAAGGACAGCCAACAGCATTCTTTTTCCTAAAAACTGAAATTTCATCAATTGTCTCCCAGTGATTTTTTCCACTGATTAAGCAGAGTAAGGGCTTCTATAGGCGAAAGTCCGTTCACGTCAAGATTGCGCAATTCCTTTACAATCGCATGATCTTCAGGCGGAGCTTCCTTATTGCTGCTGCCGGAGCAGAGCATACCGGGCAGGATGGACTGCACAGCAGTTGTGCGCGGTGCATGTTCTCCGCTGGTTCTGGACTTTTCCTCCAGCTCAGCAAGAATCTCCCTTGCCCTGACTACTACAGGTTTGGGCACCCCGGCAAGCCTGGCTACTTCAATACCGTAACTCTTGTCAGCCGGGCCGGGAACCAGCCGTCGCAGGAAAAGAATGTCACCTTTCCATTCCCGAACAGCAATATTGAAATTGCGCAGTCCCTCGATAACACCTTCAAGGGAAGTCAGTTCGTGATAATGGGTGGCGAAAAGTGTCCTGATACCGCCCTTGGCCCGGCGGGAGAGTTCTTCAACGACGGCCCATGCAAGGGCAAGACCGTCAAAAGTGCTAGTCCCACGACCGATTTCATCAAGGATTACGAGACTGCGCATGGAAGCCTGCCGCAGGATGCGCGCTGTCTCCATCATCTCAACCATGAAAGTGGACTGTCCCTGCGCCAGATTGTCCGAAGCTCCGACCCTTGAAAAGACGCGGTCCATGAGTCCTATCCGGCCCTTACCGGCTGGAATGTATGACCCGATCTGCGCCATAATGCCCATAAGGGCCACCTGCCGCAGAACGGTTGATTTACCTGCCATGTTGGGGCCGGTAATGAGCAAAATCCGTCTTTTTTCATCAATGGTCAGTGAATTAGGAATATAGTTGGCCGATCCCTGAACAGCTTCAACGACCGGATGACGTCCCTCTTCAATAATGACTTCCATTCCGGCATGAACTTCCGGGCAGACCCAGCGGTTCACTCTGGCGGCTTCGGCCAGACCCTGCCAGAAATCAATTCCGGCGACCGCATCGGCCATGAACATAAATCTGCTGCGGTTGCCCGCGACCTCTTCACGAATTTTCTGGAACATGTTGTATTCCAAAGTCTTGCGCTTTTCAGAGGCGGAAAGAAGTTTTTCCTCAAGTTCCTTCAACTGCGGAGTAATGTACCGTTCACTGTTTACAAGAGTCTGACGACGTTCGAAATAATCAGGTACCTGTCCCTTAAAGGCCTTGGAAAGCTCAAAATAATAACCGAAAACCTTGTTGTAACCCAGCTTGAGTTTTGGCAGATCATTAACCTGTTTCTCATGCTCAAGCAGGTCTGAAAGGGTGGATTCACCGTGCTCGGTCAACTGGATAAGCTCATCGAGTTCGGAATTGAATCCGGTCTTGAACAGTCCGCCTTCAGTGATTACCGGCGGTGGACTATCTACAAGGGATTTCTCAAGCAGGTCTTCAACATCCCTCATATTGTCCCACTGCGAGACAATTGTACGCAGCTTTGGAGCCATAGCCCGACCGTCTTCCTCGCATGTACGGGTTGCGGTAATCAGAAACTCCTGAATTGGAGGCAGTGTCTTAAGGCTTTGACGAAGCCCGATGAAGTCCTTGGGGGTTGCCCGTCCGAGCACAACACGAGTGGAAAGACGTTCAAGATCGTAAACAGTTGCCAAAAGTTCCCGCACACGGGCTCTAAGAGAATCGTCCTCAAAAAAGAATGAAACAGCGCGCTGATTCTGTTCAATGGGAACGAGATCTCTCCACGGCTGCTTCAGGCGTTCGGCCAGAAGGCGTCCGCCCATGGGGGTGATTGTCTTATCGAGTACAGCCAGCAGAGTTCCGCGTCCTTTTCGACCATCAAGACGCTTGAAAAGTTCAAGGTTGCGCTCGGTAACCTCATCGAGAATCATGAATTTCGAAAGGTTAAGCACATTGAATTCGCCAAGATGGGTAAATTCCTGCATCTGTGTCTGCCGAAGATAAGCGAGAAGGGCTCCACAGGCCTGAGTCAGTTGCGGCTTATCCTCAAGGTCAAGAGATGCGAGGTCGGCCACTTTCTGTACTTCGAGGATTCTGTCCTGTGCGGACTTCAGGTTGAAATATCCGGCAGAAGGGGCAGGGGTGATGCGGGCATCAATGTCGCAGTACTGCGGAGGAATACCTTTACCCTGCGGAAGAATCATTTCGCGGGGATTGACTTTAAGGGCCCATTGCCAGAGCTCGGTTTCGTTCTTGCTTTGAAGTCCGCTCCACTGACCGGTTGAAAAATCCATCCAGGCCAATCCGCCGGAGGATTTGGATTCATCCCAGAGCAGGGCGGAGAGAAAATTGTTGGACTTGGCGCTAAGGGTGTCGTCTTCAATAACGGTTCCAGGCGTATAAACATAGGTTACCGCTCTTTTTACGAGCCCTTTCGCCTGTTTTGGATCCTCAATCTGGTCACAGATGGTAACTGTGAAACCCTTTTCAACCAGCTGAGAGATATAAGCCCGCGCAGCATGATGCGGGACACCGCACATGGGTATCTTGGATTCGGAATTGGGATTACGGCAGGTCAGGGTGATCTGAAGTTCCCGGGCCGCTACTTCGGCATCCTCGAAAAACAATTCATAGAAGTCCCCCATGCGAAAAAAAAGCAGGGAATCAGGATGCTCTTCCTTGATTTCAAGGTACTGCTGAAACATGGGGGTGAGTTTTTGTGTGCTCACAATAATATATGGGGCTTACTGGTTCAGTTCTTTACGGAACGTGATGGAGTGCCAACTGCGGCATCTCGGACAAATGAAAAATATTCTATCGCGCTTGATACCGCAACTTGAACAGGTAAATCTCTGTACTTTTCTGGCAATATTAACAAAAAATTCAAGTTGATTCTTAAAAGACGGGGTCAACTGCTGCTTGGTCTGGGCTATTCTGAACAGCTCCAGCCTAGCCAGCCAGAAATTCTGATTCAGCATCAGAGTCTTCTCCAGCCAGACTCCGGCCTCCTCTTCGCGACCGCAAAGCTGCAGCAGCCTTGCTCCGTAATAGTGCATGATCACGTCGGAATCTGATCTTTCAATTTCTTCAACCATCACTTTATAAAAGGGAAAGCTGCGATCCTGACTTTCATCCATTTTTGGTATCGGAGTGTCGCCGAAGACAAGAGAATCAGCCAGAAGCCCTTCAATCAGAACAAATCTCAATTTAATGGGAACCTGCGCAAGGGCTTCCTTGAAACGGGCGGTGAACTCCTCAAGAGAACCTTCTTTTTTTAGTCTGGTCAGAACCAGAAGCCAGGCCTCTGCGGAGTTGGGAGAAATTTTTAATGCCTTGCCCAAAGTACGGTGAGCCTTGGCGTCTTCACCTTCATTGAATTCATCTTCAGCCTGACGGGCAAGATAATGAGCCTCCTGAACAGGCTGGGCAAGGTCGGAATAAAAAGATGCAGCCTTTTCAAATTCGCGGCTTCGTGCTGCAATTTCAGCTAATTCAGTCAGAATTTCAGGAGAATCCCCCACAATTTCACGGGCTTTGTCAAATGCATTTACCGCCCGGTCCAGAAAACCGCCGCGACTGAAATCACGACCAAGTTCATAAAGGGCGCGGGCTTTGGTTTCAGGCGCAAGACCGGGGCGCAGAATAAGACTGTTCCTGATCTGGGCGGCACGCTCGATTTCACCCTGTGAGCGGTAAAGGTTACCCAGCGCAAGATAAATCTCGACGGCCTCGGGAATATCCTTGACCACCTTGCTAAGCTCATCAATGGCAGCACGGGTATCTGGCAGCCCGGTGCGACCTTTTGAATTCTCAGAAGAATAAGACGGTGCCCGATTATCGGACACCGTCTTTTTCTTTTTAAATACGCTTAAAATGGACACGTATACTCCATATTCATGTTCAGCTTAAGCCTGCTATTCGCTTTTTTCTTCAGCAGTTTCTGCTGCGGAGGGATAGTTACCTTCATCAAGAGGCATATTGCGAAGAGAGTTTACTTCCTGCTCAAGGTTGGCCATTCTGGTACGGCATGCGCGGAGCTGACCGGACAGACGGATTTTATCACCCATGAAGTAGAGCAGAGTGATTACAGCGCCGACCGCAAAAGCAGTCAGGATCAACAGGTAGTAAGGCAGTTCCTGGCTGGTGAACTTGTACTGTAAAAGTTCGATGGATAGAATAACGGTTTTTCCGAGTTCAGGGGTGTTCTGAACAAAGAAAACCATTGAAAAGAAAAACAGGATTACCAGAGCCAAAACCTTCAAGTAACGCATGAAACCCTCCTTAGTGTTACTCAGCGACAATACTGTCAAAAAACGGCTTGAGCCTTTTATAAGTTGAGGACAGGTGATCGGGAATTACGTTGGTTTCACCGAAAACCGCCATAAACGATGCATCCCCGTTCCAACGCGGAACGAGTTGAAAGTGAAGATGGGCGGCGATCCCAGCTCCTGCTGCTTCCCCTATATTCAAGCCGACATTTATACCTTGCGGATGACATGCCTTTTCAAGAATATTGCAGCATATTGTTATATACTTCATGATCTCAGAAGCTTCCACCTCTGCAAGATCAGTAAGCTTGCTAACATGCCTGTAAGGCGTAACCATCAGATGACAGTTATTGTATGGAAATTTATTCATAATCACAAAGCAGTGTGCAGCCCTGTGCAGAACCAGTCTTTCCACGTCTTCATCCGTGTTTTCAGGAATACAGAAAACACACTCATCAGGCTTTGGACCAAGAATATAGTCCATTCGCCATGGTGCCCATAATACTTCCATATACAAATCAGCCTTTACAGTATCTTAACTAAACCGGCAAAAGCACCGGTTATTAGGCCTGATATTGAACAACAGGCATAAAGCTGCTGTGTTTTATCAAACAATATTAAATCCCACTAATTAAATACCAGCTAATTTTCAACAACTAATATGGAAAATGCCTCTTTTTACGAAAAAACGTCATTAGAGGGCATTATTCCAGACTAACTGAAAAGTGTGCATGTTCTACACGGGTTACAGCCCAAGAGCAAGCAAAACCCCGTTTTTTTATGTACCTGATACTTTTTCTAAAGTAACATTCATAATATGTTACATCTTTAGTGAATCACCTTTCATGAAAGTGCCGCGATTTCTTTCCGCAAAAAAGCCAACTGCTCATCACGGCCTCTGAGGTCTCCATCAAGAACCGCAAGCTTTACGCGACTTAGTAAATGCGAATAGTGAGGACCGGGTTCCAGTCCAAGCTGTTTGATGTCCTCACCGGTTACATCTACCTGCTTGAGACGCAGACTTGTCAGATACTGGGATACATATTTCTTTATCATTTCACGCTTAGCCCTTGCCATTATGAAAAGCACGCCCTCAAGCGGCACGGGATTAAGTATGTCATATACCTCACTGGGCTTAAGTTCCTGCTTGATATTCATGATATTTCCAGCTGCCCAGAAAATCGTATCCCGCAGATGGACAAACTCACGCCGCTCACTGGGAGAAAAGCTGAAGCGATCATAAATCTGCTCCATTTTCGCCTTGGAAATCCCCATGCATATCCCGAGAAAATATGCCTTCCAAACCACAATAGGCGGATCGAGATAAAGAAGGCTGTACCAGCTCAACACCTTCTCAAGCTCACCAAGAACCTGGATGCGTGAAGCGTTGAGCTCCAAAAGAGGATGTACGGCCTCCAGCACACCCAGCTCATTAAGACGCTGTATACTGGACTGAACTGCATCTTCATTAAGTATATGCTTGAATTCATGCATCAACCTATAGCCGGAAAGCTTGTTGATAAGATTAAGCTTCAACGCATTCCTGATCAGGCTCAAGGTCTGACCTCCGATCCTGAATCCATAACGCTGCTCAAAACGTACTGCGCGCATTATTCGCGTCGGGTCTTCAACGAAGCTAAGGGCATGCAGCACACGGATTGTCCTGTCCTTGAGATCTCGTTGCGAACCGAAAAAGTCCACGAGTTTTCCGAAACTGGAGGGATTTATGTGTACCGCCAGTGCGTTGATGGTGAAATCCCGGCGGTACAAATCCATTTTAATGGATGAAAGCTCAACTGTCGGCAGGGCGGCCGGATACTCATAATATTCAAGCCGTGCAGTAGCAACGTCTACACGCTGTCCATCAGGAAGGATTACCACTGCGGTTTTGAATTTACGATGATACTTTGCTCTGCCATTCATTCTCTGGGCCAGCTTTTTGGCGAAGGCGATCCCGTCTCCTTCTACCACCAAGTCCAGATCATAGTTTGTTTTTGTAAGTAGAACATCGCGCACAAATCCGCCAACAACATAGGCTTCTGTTCCGAGTTCCGCGGCCATATCGCCGGCGGTCTCTAGAATGTTGAGCAATTTGTGAGGCAGCCGGTTGCGCATGATATTACGGATGTTACGCTCCTGCTTCTTGTCCGGAAACAGGGATTCAGGAATACGTGCCGGGTCCTTAACCAACAGGTTGATTAGATCGGTGCGTGTCACCACAGCGATTATGCGGTCATTTTCGACAACAGGAACCAGCCTCTGCTTCTGCCCCAGAATAATTTCCATGACCCGATGCAAACCGGAATCTACTTTAATAGAAGAGAACGGGTGCTGCATGTAGATTTCCACTTCAACATCGCCAAGGTTATGCGACAGGGCCTTGTCGGCAGTTTTCTGCTCCAGAATACCCACAACCCGCATATTTTCCATGGAATCCACGACCGGGACACCTTTCAGACTGTACTGGGTCATGCGTTCCACAGCCTGCCGGATAGTCATGTTGCGCGGAATTGTCACCGGCTGTCTGGACATAATAGTTTCCACACTCAACTGTGGAGAAACCGTGGAGTAGAGCAGGGCGAACAGCTCATCTCTTACTTCGGCAAGAGTCCTGTCCTTGATGGTGGCCGATGCAGCATAGAGGTGCCCGCCACCGCCGAAGTTGGAACATATTGCCCCGACATCAATATCCGGGGTCCGGGAGCGTGCGACAAGATGAATCCGGTCATTCATGCGGGCCAGAGCAAACAGAACCTTTATATTTTCAACATCCATAAATTTATGGACCAGAACAGAGAAATCTCCAACATAATCCGGAGTGCTGATCTCGGAGATGACTACATCCAAATCATTAATTGTATAGTTGGTCGCCCCTTCGAGCAGACGACCAAGAAGAGTTATCTGTTGAGAAGTGAGGTCCCGGTTCAAAAGATCGGTTATGACATCAAGCTCCATGCCGTTTTTAAGCAACCATTTTCCGGCTTCGAAATCATGTTCGGTGGTTGAATTGAACCCGAAAGAGCCGGTGTCCTCATAAAGCCCCAGCCCCATGATCGTAGCTTCTTCCTGATTGATCTCTATTCCGCGGTCACGGATTTCGTGGGACAGGATGGCCACGCTTGATCCCCATGGCTTCTTAATCAGAATCTCGGGCTCAAGGTCACATTCTGATTTCATGTGGTGATCATAAACATGAATTCGCAGACCGGGATTATCAAGAATAGGGTGGACATGAAGAATTCTTTTTTTTCTGGAAGTGTCTACAACCACAAGCAGCTTGACTGAATCCTTGTCTATCTCCTTTAACTGCTTGAAGTTAAAGAAGTATGTTGCGCTTTCCATATAAAAATTGCGCAGATTTTTTTCCTGACTGCCCGGAAAAATAAGTGTGGCGTCCGGATAAAGCTTTCCGGCAGCTACGATAGCGGCAAGACAATCGAAATCGGCATTTACATGCCCTGTAATTATCGTTTCCGCCTTAATCAGCTCATCATTTTTTGACATTCTTAAAATCTCACATTACAGAACGTGGGTGAAAGCGTTTGTGGAGTTGGACCAATCTTCCAGCTTGAATATGTGTGTATATTTCAGTAGCATTGATGTCCGAATGACCGAGAAGCAACTGGACTGTACGCAGGTCCGCACCGCCATCCAGCAAGTGGGTGGCAAAAGAATGCCTGAAAGTGTGCGGAGATATTGCCCGTTTGATCCCAGCATCCAAAGCGTACTTCTTAATCATTTTCCAGACCCCCTGTCGGGTCAATCCCTTGCCGGATCTGTTGAGAAAAACATTTTTGACTTTGGGATTAAAGGCAGGACGCCAATCTCTAATGTATTGGTTTAAGAAATTTTGCGCCACATAGTGAATCGGCACCAGCCGTTCTTTTGATCCTTTGCCGAAGATGATGAGTACACCGGTCTGCGGGTCGAAATCCTCAATTTTAAGGTCGACCAGCTCCGACACCCTCATCCCGGCCGCATATAACAGCTCCAACATTGTCCGGTCCCTGTACCCGAGTTTTTCGGTCAGAACGGGCAGGGCAAGCATGCGACCAACTTCTTCCGGTGAAAGGAATTCAGGTATTTTTCTGGGGAGTTTCGGATTTTCCAGCAGAATTGCGGGGTTATCTTTAATAAAGCCTCGCGACGTGCAGAATGCGAAAAATCCTCTCAAAGATGAAAGATGTCTCGCAAGTGAGGTTGATTTCAAGGCTTTGGACCTCAGGTACGTGAGGTAGAGCAGCAGTGTCTGACCGGTGGCGTCCTCTATACCAGCCGATCTTTCTTCCAGAAAGGCTTGAAAAGACTCCAAATCACTCAGATACCCGTCAAGACTGTTTTCGGAAAGCCCCCGTTCTATGAGCAGGTGCTCCAGATAGCGGTCAATCCATTGGTGTTTTACGGATGTTTTGTTCTCGTTTTCAGTCATATGGATTATTCTTTACACCGATGACTGCATCTGCTCAAGCTGATTGACAGAGCAAACAAGCCCAATTAAACAGTATCGATAATAATTTAACCTAAATTCCTAAGGAGTATATCGAAATGCCAGAATTCAAACTTGCCGACAGGCTTGCCACCCTCCCGCCTTATCTCTTCGCTGAAATTGACAGGCTCAAGCAGGAAGTTGCTGCCCAGGGTGTCGATATCATCAGCCTCGGCATCGGAGATCCTGACCTTCCGACTCCCGATTTCATCATCGAAGCCCTTTACAAGGCAGCGCAGAATCCGGTCAACCACCAGTATCCTTCATACGTAGGACTCCTGACCTTCCGCCAGGCTGTTGCAGACTGGTACAAACAGCGATTCAATGTCGACCTCGACCCCAAGACCGAAGTTGTATCCCTCATCGGTTCAAAGGAAGGCATCGCTCACTTTCCGCTCGCATTTGTAAACCCCGGCGACCTCGTTCTGGTGGCATCTCCTAACTACCCGGTATATCCAGTGGCTTCCGGCTTCGCTGGCGCCGTAGTTGAAATCATGCCGCTGCTTGAAGAAAATGACTTCCTGCCCGACCTTGATGCGATTGATGACACTAAATGGGATAAAGCCAAAATTATCTTCGTCAACTACCCCAACAATCCTACTTCTGCCACTGCTACTCCTGAATTTTACGAAAAGCTGGTCGCCAAAGCTACCAAGCACAATGTCATCATCGTCGCTGATGCCGCGTACACTGAAGTATACTATGATGATAACAAAAAACCCATCTCCATTCTGGAAACCCCCGGTGCCAAAGAAGTTGCGATCGAATTCCACTCCCTGTCCAAAACCTACAACATGACCGGATGGCGCTGCGGCATGGCTGTCGGTAACCCCACTCTGGTGGCCGGTCTTGGAAAAATTAAGGAAAATGTCGACTCCGGCATCTTTCAGGCTGTACAGGAAGCCGGAATTGTTGCACTTAAAGAGGGCGAACCTTATGTAAAGGAATTCCGCAAGATCTATAAAGAGCGTCGTGACTGCGTTATCGAAGCCCTTGAAAAGATCAACATTTCCTGCAAGGTGCCCGATGCGTCCATTTTCGTATGGGCAAAAACTCCGACAGGATACACTTCTTCCGAATTTGTATCCAAGCTCCTGCGGGAAACCGGTGTGGTAGTTACCCCCGGCAACGGTTTCGGCGCTGCCGGAGAAGGGTACTTCAGAATTTCACTGACGGTTGATACCGAAAGACTCAAGGAGGCAGTATCACGGATATCCAAACTGTAAAGGTCTACGTCAGTCTTGGTTCAAATATCGGAGACACAGAAGATAATCTGAACCAGGCCGTGGCCAGACTTGAAAAATACGATGGAATTGACCCTGAAGTATGGTCTGAAACTTATGAGACAGAACCTCAGGGACTAAAAGACCAACCGTGGTTCAGCAATCAGATTGTACGCTTTGCTGTTGATCCTGAACTTTGGTCTGCCGAAGGTTTCCTTTCAACGCTCCAGGCAGTGGAAGGGCAGATGGATCGGGTAAGGGGAGAGGTAAACGGCCCGAGAACGATCGATCTGGACATTGTCCTCTTTGGCGACCGGGTCATCAACAGCGGTGAGTATCTGACGGTGCCCCATCCACGGGCACTGGATAGAGCTTTTGTCCTCCATCCGCTGGCCGAAATAGATCCAGAATTGGTTTTTCCAGATGGAACAACCGTTGTCGAAGCTCTCAACAGGATTACGTACCGTATTGACGGTAAACGAATCTATCAGGATTAATTCTCAGGCCGCATCTGCTACAGGTGCGGCCTGTTCTGTTTTGAGGTAAATCATGATTAAATTTGTAGTTATCGCCATTGCCGCTTTTGTTTTATGGAAGCTATTCAGCGGCGATCAGATGAAGAAGAACGAGAAAGCCGAGAAAGTGCGCGAAAAGGAAATTAAAGCCGGTGAAATGGTCAAAGATCCTATCTGCGGAACTTATGTCAGAAAAGACGGAGACATCAGAGTTCGTAACGGCGAAAAGGTTGAATGCTTCTGTTCCTACGAATGCCGGGATAAATACATCAAACGTCTGGAAGGCGAGAAGTAGCGCCGAAGCGACGAGTTCGTGAAAAATTTATGGAAATGCCCTTTTGAGTTGAATTCAAAAGGGCATTTCCAATTGAGAAACAGGGGCAGGGGAGTCCTCTATGAAAATTTATCTGAAATCATGTTCATTATTTGAAGTAAAAAAATCCCTCGACTACCGACTCATTGACGGCGTTTATCTAGTTTCCGAAAAGGAAGCAGAGCCGTGCATTGCACCTGACAGTGACATGTCTGCGATAATTCAGAGCATGCACGGACCGGTTTTTCTCCGGGCAATGGGAGAATCAGCCGAGGACATCCTTGAAGACACAAGGGAACTGATGAAGTCAGGGCCAAATATTGTCATAAGAATTAAAGCAAATCTTGAAGGATTCAAAGCCTGTTCACACCTGGCTGAACGGGATATTATGGTTGCCGTTGACGGAATTGAAACGCTGGCCCAAGGGGTTCTAGCCGCAAAATCAGGTGCGCAGTACATAATTTTCTCAACGCCGGTACTGCGTACGCGAGACAAATTCGACAGCATGACCATGGAAAAATGTGCGAAATTAACGAGGGATATTTCTCCAAATTGCCAGCTTGTTGCGGGTAATATTTCAGATGAAGATTTATTGAACATGGCCATCAGACATGGGTCCGGAGCACTTGAACTGAGCTACAGGCAATTACTAAAAATGACTGATCCTGCCAGATAACTGACTTATATCAAGCCAGTTCCAGCTGAACGAATCTGAATCCCTGAACGTATGGTTTGCGTTCAGGGATTTTTTATGTGCTTTAATGATTAGCTATAAACCTCGTATAAATTCTCCGGGCCATGATGTCAAAATTTCCTAAAAACCGCTTAGAAGACAAATTTGGACGACGTTACTTAGAGACGGATTAAGGTTATTTAAGAAGTCCAATCGACTTCGCCAAAACATAGAAGCAAATTCAGGACAGACCAAGCCAGAAGCTGTCGTTAAGATTTGATACAATGAGTTTGGAACGAGGTAAAAATATAAATTTCATAAAATACCATTATTTCAGCGCATTACACATATGTCTCATAATGTAAATTATGTAAACTTTACTCAAAATCAATTCTAACTATCTTCGTGCAGCCTTGAATCACCCCAAATAAATCGATAATCTACTTTTATTTTAAATATTAAAATTCATTATGTTATAGATTAACCATATTTTAAATCTGGTTGAAACCAACAATTTCATGAACATCTCGCTTAAAATAGAAATCATTTTTTCTGGTTTCATTTCCCAAGGTATCGACATTTGCCTCTTGCTCGTCTTTTCATTATTGCTCTTGAGAAAATCAACTTCTCGACTTCAATCCTATTTAAGAGGACAATATGAAATCGCGCTTTTTAAAAATATCCATACGGTCTCTTCTGGCTGCAATAGTTCTCAGCACCTCTATCTCAACAAACATATTTGCCGCTTCTACCAGCAAGCAGGAATCCTTTGAAACCTGGCTTGAAAAATATGGCGCCTGGGACATACTTGAAAATAATTATTCAACAGATGCCGGGTCCCCCGACCTTATCCTGAAAAGAGCAGAGACGGCCTATAATCTCGGACGATTCTCTTCGTGCCTGGAAATTCTGCAAAGCACACCCTCTTTTGAAAATAAAAAGCAGGAAGTAAGTAGACTTTGGTTAGGCGGACAGGCTCAAAGATCACTTGGTGACCCCGTAAAAGCAGTAATCTGGTTCAGTCAGGCTGCAAGACTCATGGATACAGAGACCATGGTTGCGAGATTTACAGCTGAGCCTTACCTGAAAAGTGTCTGGTTTGATGTCTGGAGGGCCTTGTTTTGGGGCAGCTTCGTTACCCCTGAATCATCACGTGAAGCCCGTGAGATGCTGCTTTCGCAATCTTTCAATCAGGCTGAAAAAGTCTGGCCTACAGCTTATTTTGTCATCAACAGCAAGCCGGGACTTAATGTTCTGAACGCAACTTCCGGCTTGCTTCCGGAAATTGGCAATGCAACCGTAGTTTCAGAAAATGACCGGATACTGATAGCTCAGTCTCTGGCTTCTGCAAGCCTTGGCGAATGGGATAAATCCACTGAAACTTTAGAAGGCCTAAGCAACTCTACAGTCGGAACTTTCTGGCAATCTGTAAACAAATTCCTTGAAACTGGAACCTCTCCTGAAAACATGACTGATTTTGAGTCCGGCAATCTTGTCAGAGCCCAGGCTTTTTTCAAAGCAGGGGTACTTGATCCTGCCACGGCCAGCCCTGCCCTTTGGCAGCTTGTGGCTCCCCCCTCTCCTGCTTGGTCCGCATTTCGCAAAAAGCTTCTTGAGATGGAACCGAATGAAGCACTTGAAACTATTGATCGGGAAACGGGGTCTATGCTGCTTTCTACTGAGCTTGTCGGAGCCCTGCAGAATTATCGCTTTGCCTTTGCACTTTTAAGCGGCAATCTGGAAGAGGCTGAATCGGTATGGAAAAAACTGGACAATGACAGGCTGCCAATGAGCTTGAGAATTGCTGCAGCAATTGTCTTCAGGCCCCCGCTTGCAAAGGTACTGAACAGCAGCGATCAGGGTCAAAACGATCATCTTTTTATAGTTGCCAATCTCTGCGAAGCTGCTGGAGTTGACTACTTCCCCAGCACAAAAATGCCTTTCTGGCACTCGTTCTCCTCGACTGAACTGAACCAGAAAATCAATGTCTATCCCTTGGATAGGCTGCTCCTTTTCACCGAATTAAATATGGCTGCTGACCTTAAAATGGACGAAAGTTTAGCCCGCCGTAGCGCATTTTTATTTCCAGGCTCTGAATTGGGAGCACGCAGCTTCATTTATCTGGCAGAGAATGCGGCTCAAAAACGCGATTTCAACCTTTCAGCATTTTACCTCAAACGGGTAAATCAGGATAAATTCGGCCCAAAAATTAGACTAAAATGGCTTGCAGCAGCAGTGGAGTACAACCTTTCTGCAGGAGAAGATGCCAAGGCCCTTAAGGGGTATAATGAAATTCTTGATTCAGGCGGAACCCTTTCCCCAGAAAAAGAATTGAAATTGGCACTCATGATTCAGCAGAAAGGAGACTTGAAAAAAGCTCAAGCCATACTTGAAAGAATCTGGGAAAACAAAAACGGATTGAATGATGAATTGAAAGCTGAAATCCTATTCTGGATAGCTGAAGGAGAACACGCCATGGGGGATAAGGAAAAAGCCCTGAAACATTACCTTGAGCTTGCCTGGGAATTTCCCGAACAGAACATATGGGCAGTTACCGCCATGTACCGCGCTTCCATGATTTACGAGCATAAGGGGCAGTTTGAAACCGCTAAACGGTTTTTGAAAACTGTCATAAAAAGGGCTGACCGCAAAGCTCAGAAAGAAGCAGCCGAAGCACGGCTTAATGCCATTGAAGGAAAACTGACACAGGCTGTAACCGGCAAGGAAACTTCTTTTCCTTTTTAGCCTAACCTTTTCCCGTGAGGACGCCTCCAGTGATCTGAAGAAGCTCTTTTGATTCTCCTTTTCGTAGGGCAAGTCCTAACTCCAGAAGTCAGCCATGAGAAGTCAGATTCACATGATATTTAAAAGCCCTGCCGATAAATTCAGCAGGGCTTTCTACATAATTACTGTAAGTTGGCCAAATGGTCTCTGCCAACACCAGCAGATGACTCAAACAGATTCAGCTTCAACGTCCTAAACAGGCAACTCCTTCTGGGATAGAACAGACCATTTCTCAACATATGGGCTCTTTTCAGGACATAAGCTTCAAAATTGTCGCACACATCGCACTTACTGCTGTCGAAATGGTCTGTTCCGGAGGAGGACAGAATCTGCTGTTATGCAGGCTGGGCGGGTTGATACCCTTCTGCTGAAACAACTCCATTTCCTCTGTCTGGGTAGCCCCGGTAAAAAAGAGACAGCAGGGAATTTCATCAGCAAGCGCAGTCCTGAAAAGAGAAAAATCCTCGCTCCCCATAACCATCTCGGCCTCAAGGCAAAATTCAGAGCCAAGCTGCTCAGATACAGCCTCCCTGACCTTTGCAGCAAGAAAGCTGTCATTTACAGTTGCAGGTAACTCCCCTTCTTCGTCCAGCTCAATTATCGGAAGCAGTTCTTCAGGGATATCCATTGAAAGGGCCTCGTACCGGCAAATCCGCTCAATGGATTTCAGAATTCTATTGCGCCCGTCTTCATTGAAAAATCTGGCGGTGACTTCCAGCTCAACCTTTTCAGGAATAATGTTGGATCTGGTTCCGCCATGTATGGACCCGACAGTAACCACAGCCGGATCAAGGGGGCTGAACTCCCGACTGACTATAGTCTGCAATGATGTAATTATCCGGGCAGCCAGCACCACCGGGTCACGACTCTCCTGTGGTATGGCACCATGCCCCCCTACTCCACGCACAATTAACTTGAGCTGAAAAGTTCCGGCCATTATCGGCCCGGGACGAACGGCAATCCTGCCAGCCTCAATTTTTGGAAATACGTGCGTCGCCAAACAAAAATCAGGACGACCGAACTTTTCAAAAAGCCCCTGCCTTATCATATCTCTTGCCCCGAACATGGATTCTTCAGCAGGCTGAGCGACAAAAAGGATCCGACCTTGCCAGCTTCCTCTCATTGCGGACATAACTCTGGCACTTCCGATAAGAGCGGCCATATGGACATCATGGCCGCAGGCATGCATCACACCTACTTTATTTCCTGCAGCATCTTCCGTCACTACGCTGCTGGCGTAATCCAGCCCGGACTCCTCGGTTATAGGCAGGGCGTCCATATCTGCCCTGACCATAATTGTCGGCCCGGTCCCGTTAACCATTTCACCGACAACACCATAACCACCGAAATTACGGGTGACCTGAAGTCCGCATTCTTCAAGCTTTTCTGCGATAATAGCGGCAGAATTCCTCTCCCTGCCGGAAAGTTCCGGATTGGCATGCAAATGCTTGTACAGACTAACTAACAGAGGAAGTTCATCCTTGACTTTTTCATTCAGATTCATTCAACTTAACATCCTGTTATTCTTTATTCTCTTTATTCAATCCTCGGGCTGAAAACTCCGTGTGCGCCCTTCTTTTGGCATCTTCAAGAATAGGGTGAAGCAGACCGACAATATTCCTGACATTGAGATTCTCAGCTTCCTTTGAGCAAAGCAGTACATCCAGTGCATCAAGCCCATGAAAAATATATTCAACACTTTTTTTAATATCGGCCATTTTTAGTCTCCTTTTTATCAAATTTATGTATAGTCTCGATTAACAGAAATTGTATTGGCTGTAATTGGCGATGTCTACGAATAAATGAGATTTTCCGGTCATTTTTCATGATCGGTAACAAGGTTGGAGTTATGTCATATAAGGTAGTTTTCCATATCGACTGGGATGACGACCAAACACTGAGAATGGGGTTAGCAAATATGATTAACCTCCTCAATGATGGCGATTCAAGTGGTTCTGAAATTCATATGGTGGCAAATGGTCATGCCGTTCGCCTCTTCCGCAAAGAATTTGCGGAAGGCAACATGCATCAGATTGAAGAACTGAACTCTAAAGGAGTCAGATTTTGTCTCTGCAACAATTCCATGAATAAATTCAACTACAAAAAGCAGGATATGCTTGATGCCTGCGAAATTGTCCCTGCAGGAGTCGCAGAGCTATGCAAGCTGCAGGCTTCCGGCTGCGCATACATAAAACCATAAAAAAAACCGGCGACCCTTTACGGGTCGTCGGTTAATACTTTTCTGGATAACGCTATGTCTAAATTAGAATTGAAAACTTAACACCCCACTAACACTGCTTCATAGTCCTCTTGGTGCTCTGAATTCTTTCCGGTTTCTTACTGAATTTTTCAATAATTCTCCTGAAATCTTCCATTAGTAGATGGGCGAGATCCATACTCATGCCTTCTTTAACAACAATTCGAAGGACGGCATCATCCTCGCAGTTTTCAGGCATAGTATAAGCTGGAATGAGCCACCCTCTATGTCGCAACATTTCCGAGACTCCGAAAACGTCAAAACCGGTTTCAATATCTCGACGAATGCGAAAGGTGATCAAAGGCATTTTCAGCTCAGGTAAAAGGCTCTCAAATACACCGGTTTCTTCAAGTGAACCTTTAATAAATTTTGCCGTATCCATACAGGCCTGCATTACACGGGTATACCCTTCTCTCCCAAGTCGGATAAAATTATAATACTGGGCCACAACCTGATTTCCGGGCCTTGAAAAATTCAGGGCAAAAGTGGGCATTTCTCCCCCCAAGTAGTTCACCCTGAAAATAAGATCTTCAGGCAACTCTACCGCATTGCGCCAGATCGCCCAGCCGACCCCGGGATATACCAGCCCGAACTTATGACCAGACACGTTTATTGATTTCACCCACTTCAACCGGAAATCCCATTCAAGATCAGGTGCTATGAACGGGGCAATAAATCCACCGCTGGCCGCATCAACGTGCAAAGGAATATCAAATCCGGTTTCGGCATTGAATTTTTCAAGCGCATCATTGTATTCTTTAACCGGCTCAAATTCACCGGTATGAGTAGTTCCAAGAATTGCTACAATCCCAATTGTATTTTCGTCACAGGCAGCAATAACGTCTTCAGTTTTCATGCTGTATCTGCCATCTGAAACAGGAATCAGCCGAGGTTCTACCTCCCAGTAACGGCAGAATTTTTCCCAGCAGACCTGAACACTTGAACTGATAATCATGTTCGGCTTGTCTGTAGATTTCCCTTTTTCTTTCATCCTTTCGCGCCACTTCCACTTAAGGGCCATCCCACAGAGCATGGCTGCTTCACTGGATCCGGTTGTAGAACATCCACAAGCGCCGTTTTCATCTGGAACATTGTAAAGGTCGGAGAGTATATGAACACAACGATCCTCAAGCTCGGCAGTCTGTGGATACTCGTCCTTGTCGATCATATTCTTGTCGAAAGTATCGGCCATCAACTGGCGGGCCTCATCCTCCATCCAGGTAGTTACGAACGTTGCCAGATTTAACCGGGAGTTACCGTCGAGCATAAGCTCATCCTTCACTAAAGCATAGGCATGGCGAGGATCAATGCTGTTTTCCGGCAATGAATATTTGGGTATCGGATCCTCAAGATCTCGTGATCCGTATACCGGCATTATGTAGTTCCGACGGTCCTCAATGTCCTTTTTGTTTTTCTTAATATGATGCAACATGGTCAACCCCGCTGTGTTTGCGTGCGTCTTTGACAACAATTCAACTAAAATCCAAATAACCACCTGACATATAAACATATTGGAAAATGTGCCGCAACTGGTTTACCATAAGAAAACTCACTAATTCTAAAACGGGCTATCCTGTACGGTCAAAAAATCAAACTGCAACCAACGTAATTTTCAACAATTTCTCCAAATATTCGCATAACATTCAAATAGTTATTGCTTTTATGTTCAATCTGGCAGGAGAAACATGAGACCACCTGTTTCTTGAAGACAATCAGTCGGTACTTGATGCCATCCGCATGACGGTCACCACCATAACAATCATTGAATTAGGAGAGAAACACGATCTATCTCCCTTCGGAAGAATCTTTACAATAATTCTGATATTTGCAGGGCTTGGTCTTGCAGCAGTGCTCGTTGCACAGCGGCATAAGTCATTGTACAGTCGTAATTCGAGAATCGGGCATCATTGTCCTCTTCATCAATGTAACTACTGTTTCAACTAGTTATAACAACAAATTAAATAATGGAATTAAGCACCATGCCATCAAATCTGCTTACTGCAATCCGTGAAGAGCTCGAACAACTGGCCGACCCAAGCCGAGCAGAAGATATGCAACGCTACATGAAATCACAGATGCCATTCTACGGCATCCAAACTCCGATCAGACGCAAGTCCTGCCATACTGTTTTCAAAAAAAATGGACCTTGGAATTTTGATAAATGGAGTGAGGCAACGCTTGAATTATGGCGCAATGCCCGATACCGAGAAGAAAGATATGCCGCAATAGATCTAGTTGACTGGAAACCGAGTAAGGCATTCCATACATGGAATGCCCTTCCGCTATTTGAAGAAATTATTGTAACAGGAGCATGGTGGGATTATTGCGACAACATGGCAAGCCCACTAGGAAACATACTGCGCAGCACTCCTGAGCAGATGAGAAGAGAAATGCTGAACTGGTCTAAGGACGACGATATGTGGAAACGCCGCTCGTCTATTCTCTGCCAATTACGTTTCAAAGATGAACTCGATTTCGATTTTCTCAAACATTGTATTGAGCCAAGTATAGATTCAAAAGAATTCTTCCTGCGCAAGGGGATCGGCTGGGCCTTACGCGACCATGCCTGGACCTATCCGGCAGAGGTAAAAAAATATGTCGAAGACAATTCGGAACGATTATCCGGATTAAGCAAGCGTGAAGCTCTCAAGAACATGCACAAACTTTTATAGGCTATCTGCCCAGTTCCTACCGGATATATAAATTTATAGCATGAGCACTTATCTAATATTGTCGAGTAAAATATATAAAAACAACACAACAGTCACAAAAAAAGGCTGAAACTTAAGCTTCAGCCTTTTCTCTGTTGCATGGTGCCGAGGGGGGGATTCGAACCCCCACGGAATTTCTTCCACTGCCCCCTCAAGACAGCGTGTCTACCAATTCCACCACCTCGGCTTGAGGTGTTCTGTGTAAGAACGTCTCGGTGAAGAAGTGTTTACGGAAATCTGTAACTCTTTGCAAGATGTTTTTGATAATAATTTGATATTTTTTCTCGCAATTTGACTAATTAAATCAAGAAGAAAGACTTTGCGGAATCCAGAATTGTCAGCTGCTTAATTAAACGTGTACTCAACTCTCGCCACGCACATTCATCACGGATTAGCCTCAGAAAAGACTTTCCTTTCACCCGAAGGGACATCCAGACAAAGCCGCGAAAAAACGATTCTGGACACATTTCAGGCGTTATAATTCATTACAAAGATTACAATTACAAAAAACAGTTATCATCACAACTCCAATTCATTCTTACAACCTTCCTGCAACAACAGGCCTAAAATCCTATTCCCAAAATCGACAGCCAATATGCTCACGTAACCAAGCTTTTCCATTAAACAACCTAGTGGCAACACGTTTAAAATTCTATTCCAGACAAAATGATGAGAAGGTCTCATAACCAACCAAATGAAATGCTACAGACGAATCAAAAGACACAGTCTGGCTGACACACAAAAACAACTCCAGCTTAAGCCATCATGTTTGCGGAAATACCTTGCAACCAGCCTTACTCCACAAACATCATGCTAAAACTCATAATGCCATACAAACGCAAAAAGGGCCGGAACTTTCGTTCCGGCCCTTCGTCTGTTGCGTGGTGCCGAGGGGGGGATTCGAACCCCCACGGAATTTCTTCCACTGCCCCCTCAAGACAGCGTGTCTACCAATTCCACCACCTCGGCCCTGAGGTGTTTTGTTCAAAGAACGTCTCAACGAGGAAGTTTGTAACTATCTTTGAACTTATTTGCAAGCTTTTTCTGCAAATAATTGCTCATAATATTTAGGTTTTTCTTTCGAAGCACCTTCTATTCAGATGGTGCCGAGGGGG
Source organism: Maridesulfovibrio sp. FT414 (assembly GCF_050916235.1). Taxonomy (GTDB): domain Bacteria; phylum Desulfobacterota; class Desulfovibrionia; order Desulfovibrionales; family Desulfovibrionaceae; genus Maridesulfovibrio. The sequence continues at coordinate 4,038,710 of NZ_CP104854.1, read as the reverse complement.
GGATTCGAACCCCCACGGAATTTCTTCCACTGCCCCCTCAAGACAGCGTGTCTACCAATTCCACCACCTCGGCTCTGAAATATGAGCTGTATATTAAAGAACTTGTATCTAAGTCTTTAAAGCTATCTTAGATGCTTGGTCTACTCAGCTTTAGGAGCTGCAGGTTTTGCAGGCTCTTCAAAAGTGACCGCGGGCTTCTCAGCTTCGGGAGTGATGATTGTGTCGCCCTTAAGCATCACGGATTCATCAGAAATCCTGTTGCCGGAAAGAACGTTGTAGCTCAAAGAAGTTACCAGAAAGATCGCTGCGAGAAACGCGGTGATCTTGGCCAGCATTCCGCCGGCTCCGGTGCTTCCGAAAACAGAGCCGCTACCTCCGCCGAAAATAACCCCCATGTCTTCTTTGCCGCTCTGAAGAAGAACGAAGATGATTAGAAAGACACAGGCGATAACGTGTACAGTAATTACGAGCGTTTGCAAAGCTTTTTTTCCTTTTTTTTTCACCGGGATTAAGGTGAATTTCTAAGCCAGAGCAATCTGGCTGAAACTTTCACCGTCCAAGCTCGCGCCTCCTACCAATACACCGTCCACATTGTCAAGTGCAATTATCTGGGCGCAGTTGCCTGGTTTAACACTTCCACCGTATAAGATACGTATTTCATTGGCTTTTTCAGGAAAAATCTTTTCCAGTTTTTTTCTAACAAAACCATGAGCTTCTACGATTTCACCTTCTCCAGCCACCTCTCCGGTACCGATAGCCCAGACAGGTTCGTAAGCGATAACCACAGTTTCAGAGGCAAAATCAGCAGGAACATTTTTAAGACCAGCTTCAAGCTGCCTATCAATGACCTTCTGAACTTCACCGGCTTTACGTTCTTCAATGGTTTCACCAATGCACAAAATCATGGAAAGGCCGTTTTTAAGACCAAAAGCGACTTTCTCTCCTACCAGCTCATCGGTCTCCCCCATAATGGAGCGACGTTCGGAATGACCGGCAAGAGCGTATACACAACCCACATCCTGAAGCATTCTCGGAGAAATTTCGCCGGTATATGCACCCTCTTCTGCGGGATAGAGGTTCTCGGCACTCAAGGAGCAATTCTGCTTGCCTGCGAGCACTGAGCCAACGGTTTCAAGGGCGGTGTACGGAGCTGCGATAACAACTTCACGGTCAGTCGGAAGCTTGCCATCGATTCTGTTCATTAAGTCTTCCGCGGTAGCCTTGGCTTCAGCGCGGGTTTTATACATTTTCCAGTTGGCTGCCATTAATTTCTTCATTAGCTGTTCTCCTTGAGTGCTTTGAATGCGGGAAGTTCTTTGCCTTCGAGGAACTCAAGGAAAGATCCGCCTCCTGTGGATATGAATGTGAATTTCTTTTCGAGACCGGCCTGATGAACAACCGCATCGGTGTCACCGCCGCCTACAATCGTCGTTGCGTCGTCAAGATCAGCCATGGTCTGGCAAAGCTTGAGGGAACCTTCAGCGAAAGCTGGTTTCTCGAAAAGCCCCATGGGGCCATTCCAGACAATAGTCTTGGAAGCCTTGATCACATCACAGAATTTCTTGATGGACTCAGGTCCTATATCAAGCAGCATTCCGTCTGCAGGAACGTTGTCGCCATCACAGATGCCCTGCGCAGTTTCAATGTCAGTACCCCAGACAAAATCAACAGGGAGATGCAGCGTTGTTCCGGAAGAAGCAGCTCTCTCCAGAATTTCCTTTGCGGTGTCTACAAGGCTTTCTTCCACCAGAGATTTACCTACGTCCTTGCCCTGTGCAAGCAGGAAGGTATTGGCCATGGCACCGCCGATGATAAAATCGTCAACCTTTCCGATCAGGTTGTTGAGAATTCCAAGCTTGGAGGAAACTTTAGCACCGCCTGAAACCGCAATATACGGCTTACGGGCATTCTTGAGAGCTTCACCAAGATATTCCCACTCAAGCTTGAGCAGGAAACCGGCGCAGCTTACTTTGGCAGCGTAGGGAACGTCTACAACTGAAGCGTTGGCTCGGTGAGCCACGCCGAATGCATCGTTCACATAAATATCAGCAAGGGCAGCCAGCTGTTTGCCGAAATCGCCCCTTTCTTCAGGGGTCTTGGCCTGCTCTTCAGCATGGAAGCGCAGGTTTTCAAGCATCATAACCTGGCCGGGTTTGAGTTCGGCAGCCATTTTCTCTACCTCGGGACCAATGCAGTCGGGAGCCAGGGGAACTTCCATTCCGAGGTATTCACCAAGACGTTTTGCGGCAGGAGCAAGACTCAGTGAGTCAACTCTCTTGCCTTTGGGTTTGCCAAGGTGGGCCATGACGATAACCGATGCTCCTTTTTCAAGGGCATATTTGAAGGTGGGGACAGCGGCCTTGATGCGGTTGTCGTCAGTGATGGTTTCGCCGTCCAGTGGGACGTTGAAATCAACTCTCATCAGCAGTTTTTTTCCTGCAATGTCAAGTTGGTCAATGAAGCGCATGATCACTCCGTGTTTTTTGCTGTTTTTAATTGGTTAAAGCCGTCAGATTTCCAAGTCATACAGATGGGCGTCTTCCCTGGTGTCGGGATAATAATTCTTCCTGATCCCGACTTTCCTGAAGCCCAGACTTTCGTACAGCGCAATGGCCGGATGGTTTGTTTCTTTCACATCCAGCAAGCCTCGTTTGATCTCCATTTCCCTGCACTTCCGCAATAGCTTAAGCATCAGTGCCTTACCAATTCCCCTTCGCCTGAAATCCGGGTGTACACCCAGATTCAGAACTTCCATTTCCTCCAAAATGATCGAATAGGCCAGGTATCCGACCAACATCCCCTCTTCCTCACACCCCAGAACGTAAAAAGCCTTTCTTTCCAGGCCGAGCCTGAACTGCTCTTCAGTCCAATGATATTCGAAACAAGTGGATTCCAATGCCCGAAGCTGTGAGATATGCTCCGTTCCAAGTTCAATTATATTATGATCGCCGGTGATGACTTCTATGCTTTTCATAATGTAGAATTTCTGTCAGTAACCCAAGTTTAGTAACGGTCACATCAAATCAACGAGAACCCTTTACACCCGATTCCGGCAAATTGAAAGAACAGCTAATGTATAAAACAAATACTGAATCAAAAAAAGTGAAAAAACAAATAACACTCGTCGAGGTGGTCGATGACCGGGATCGCCCCTTGAGCAAAATGGACATCAGGGAGGTTCACCGCCAGTCCCTTCTCCACCGCTCTGTGATTGTCTTGATCTATGACGCGGGAGGCAAAATCTATCTGCAGAAAAGAAGTGCCGCCAAAAAGCTCTATGCCGGCCGGTGGGATATTTCCGCCGGGGGACACGTTTATGCTGGAGAATCTCGAGAAGACGCAGCTCTTAGAGAACTTGATCACGAGCTTGGCATCAGGCAGACAACACTGCGTATGATTGAAGAGATCGCCGCCTCAGCAGAAACCGGCAACGAATTCATTTCCATATATATACTTGAAAAAGTGAATTCAATACCCAAAACAAATCCTGAAGAGGTGGAATCAGGATATTTTTATTCCAAAAGTGAATTGAAGTGGCTGATCAGTGAATATCGGGAACTGCTGACCCCGGCACTGGTCTTTCTGCATGATCAGGGTATTCTTTTCAAATTCAGGTAGATTTTAACGCCGCTATGAGCAGTGAATCCACCTGCTCATGAATTCCTGGTCCTGCAGCCAGAATATTGGGAGCATAAAGATTAAATGCCTGTCCCCCATAGCTGCTGACCTGCCCCCCGGCCTCCTCGACCAACAACCATCCAGCTGCGGTATCCCAAGGCTTCAGACTGTTTTCATAAAAAGCATCATACCTTCCGCAGGCAACATAAGCCAGATCAAAAGCCGCAGCACCGGGACGGCGCACACCCTGCGTGCACAGCAGAACGTTGCGCAACGCCGCTGTGATGAAATCCACATGTTCCTCAATGGCGTAGGGGAATCCGGTGGCAACAAGAGAATCCTCAAGAGCATCACATTCCGAAACATGAATCGCGTCCCCGTTCATGTACGCCCCGCCACCCCTGACGGCAGTAAAAATTTCACCCATCAACGGCAGGTTTATTATTCCAAGAACGACGCGGTCATCCTGCCATAGGGCTACAGATGTAGCCACAAACGGAAGCCCGTGGGCAAAATTGGTTGTTCCGTCAAGGGGATCGATAATCCACGTCAGGTTTCCAAGTGTTGCATTTCCGGAAGTTTCTTCAGCTAAAAAAGTACTTCCCGGAAGAATTTCTGAAAGTTGTGCTTTAAGAAATTCCTCCACAGCAAGATCTGTCTCTGTGACAAGATCAATTCTGCCCTTATGCTTAATCTGCCTTGGTTTGCGGGAATTTTCTCGGATGATTTCACCGGCAGCGAGAACTGTACGGGTAGCATTTTCAAGTATGGATTTCATGACTATGCTAATTTATATACACTTTCTCAAAACCGAGGCCTTTCTGCAGACTAAGGCCCGTTCCGCGCACAACGGTGGTGAGGGGGTCGTCGTCTATAATGACCTTAAGAGAACTTTCACGGTTGATAAGCCTGTCCAGCCCCTTGAGCAAAGCTCCGCCTCCGGCAAGCAGCAGGCCGTTGTCAGCAATATCAGCAACCAGTTCCGGCTGTGTATTTTCAAGGGCCACCCTTACGGAATGGACAATGGCCGCCACGGGATCAGCTATCGCCTCCCTGATCTGGGCATCGTTGATTTCGATGGATTTAGGCTTACCATCGATTAAATTACGACCGGAAATAGTCATGGTAAGAGGCTGGGGAAGTTCTATTGCCGAGCCGATCTCAATCTTTGCCCTTTCAGCGGTATTCTCGCCGATAAGAAGCTTGAACTTGTCCTGCACGTAGCGCATGATGGCAGTATTCATCTCATCTCCGGCCACGCGGACAGACTGGCTGTGCGCAATGGACGAAAGGGTAATGACTGCAACCTCAGTGGTTCCGCCACCAATGTCCACAACCATGTTTCCTTCGGGCAGATGGATGTTCAGTCCGGCACCGATGGCTGCGGCCATGGGCTCTTCTATCAGGCGAACTTCCCTTGCTCCTGCCTGCTGGCCGGATTCAATAACCGCCCTTTTTTCCACCTGAGTGATCCCGGTGGGAACACAGATGATAATCTTGGGCTTAACCAGATTCATCCCGCTGATCGCTTTACGGATGAAATAGGCGATCATCTTCTTGGTCACTTCAAAGTCGGCAATAACACCGTCTTTCATGGGCCTGATGGCCTTGATCTTGTCCGGTGTGCGACCAAGATATTCCTTGGCTTCCTTGCCTACAGCTATGACAGAATCGTCACGGGCGTCCAGAGCTACGACGGAGGGCTCATTCAGAATGATTCCGTCCTTGGGCGTATAAAGCAGGGTGTTGGCTGTTCCGAGATCCATGGCAAGATCCTTGCCCAGAAAACTCATAAGTTTAGCCCAGATCATATGTCAAACCTCTTGCATGAAGCGGTTATCTGTCGTTTATCAAGACCGGATCGGATTTAGCCGGTGCGACCTGCTGCAACGCAGACCGTGCTTCAGCCAGCCTGCTTTTAAGCAAAAGATTCTCAAGGAATTGAGTCAAATACTCTGATACCATAAACAGAAAATCCTTCAAGTCCTCATCAATCCGCTTTGAATTTTCATGGGCAAAAACCAGAACTCCTCTGGTTTTACGCTGAAAAACAAGGGGAAGGCATATCACGCTTAAAAAATCCCTTGTAGTTGCACTTGCTCCCAAAAGACTGGTTGCAGCCTGTGCTGTCCCATTTTCTTCAATAAATATGGGCTCATTGTTCTTGTACACCCAACCGACCAACCCACTTCCAAGCGGATACCTAACTGATTTTGAATCTCCACGATGCAGAATGGGCTGACTCTCCCCTTCAACATAGAAAGAAGCCCCACGCTGATCGATGACAGTAAGAAAAGCGTGTGAAAAGCCGCTTGCACCAGCCGTCATACCAAGCAGGTTATCCAGAAAGGAATTCCACTTGGGCTGCCTTTTGCGAAGATCATGCAGCAGCTTGAGGGTCATGAAATAATCATTCTTCTTCCCTTCGGCATCAACCGAACGGATACACGAAAGCATCGAAGTAATCATTTTCCCGAACTGGGAAAGAATCTTCAGATCCTTAGTGCTGAAGGAATAGGTCCGCTTGCTGTCCAGACAGATGGCCCCCATGGACTGTTCAAGAGGTGTACCCATGAATGCCTTGACTTTAGCCTCTTCTTTGGTCGTGTAATATCCGAGCGTAGTTGACCCTTTTCTATCCATGTTATTGATAAAAAGAGGTTCATTCTTACCGATCACAATCCCTGCAAGGCTTTTTTTCTGTAAAGGCGCCCCTGTCGGGGAAACATCATCTCCAAGACTGAAATAATTGGCCAGTGCATACCCGTGCTGCCCGTCCGGAAGATACAGAACGACCGTATGCGCTTCGAAAACATTACAGACAATGCTTAAGATATTTATAAGTATCTCATTTCTGGGCATATTCTATTTTGTCCTGCACTCAATAAAATAATCAATATTCCGGTTATATGTTTTTTCCTCTTCAGGAGTGAAGAAACAGGCCGGGAGCTGATCCTTACCGCGATGATATGCCACACATGCGCAACAGTTTCCACGTCTGGAACAATTTGAATAAGTACAGGGGCAGTCGTCTTTGCCAGTGGCCTGGCGGGCACAAATACTGTCACTCATATATGTAATTCCTCGTCTAATCTTTTCTTGGATTTATCTTTTTTCACAAATTGGAAATCCGTATCATTCTTATTTCAAAGAAGCTTGACGGTCAACACGTAGACCATTTGAGTCGAGTTATTTTTCTCCTCAGCTCCCTGCTCTCCCCAAGACCTCAACTACAGGAAATGCCTATAAAATGTCAGCAGGATACGTTTTTAGAGATCTCGGCATCCAATCATTCCTTTTTACACAAAATCAGCTCATATTCTATACAAAATCTAGAAAAATTGTATTGTAATTAATTGCAGTTCGGGATAACCATCTATATAATATAATAACGACAAAATGTCTTGGCGGTCCGGTCGGGGGACCAGCTTTAAATAGGCATGAAACGGGTGAATATATGTGGCAGGATGCTTTTTCCCAATACACAGGAGAAACCTGTGATCCGGAAGCCAAAGACCGTAATGAGATATACGACCTCAACTCTCTCGACGGTTTGAGGTGCTATCTTGACCATATGCACATAAAAAACTGCCTTCTGCGACCCTACTTTGAGCAGAAAAAGCAGTATCCTCTGGTAGAACCCCGCGAACTTCTGCCTTCATTTGAGGTGGACCTGTACGAATATAAACGATTGCCAGGCTTCAGCATGGTTGCTCTGGAGAGGCCGCTTAATTTTTTTCAGGAAATATTCCAGTTCGACATCCTTCACAGCCCCAGACTCCTTGACGACACCGCAACCAAAGACGCCTGTCCGCTTTTCGAATCAATCCGTAAGACAAATATCGAAACATTTGAAAGCCGCCTGCCCAAAAGGTCTCACAAAGATTTTCTGCACGAATACGGCAACACGGACATTTCCGACATCGAAAACTACGGCAAAATAATGCCCTATCTGCTGGAAATAGAACGGGCTCATGTAATGGCTCAGGACAAGACCGGCCGATTCTATCTTTCCGGCATTTTCGGGTCATTTCCTTCAGACCTGGACACCGAACTCAAACGTTTCGGAATCCAGATCGGTAAGTTCAAACCCGGCGACAACCTGCTCTACGAGTACAACAGGCTGTTTGTTTACAACTATCTTATGGAACTTCACGGCTTCCCCATTGTATCGGAACGTCGCACCTCTTCTGCCCTGTTCGCCAGACGACTTTTCCGCATGGGAGAGAAATTCATGGTCCGTGTTCTGGGTCAGTCCGACAGAACCATTACTTCTCTTTTTTATCATCCTCAGGCCAAGTACTACCCCAGAGTGGAAAAGATTGCTCTGGTACAGGTCAGCCCGGACAACACCGAAACTATTGCCGACATGAAGAAAGGCGGTTTCTTTGTTGATGAGAAAAACCGTGTTGTCATCCTCAAGGTCAAATACCGCCAACACAAATTCAACCTTGAGAATATTCGCGAAGACCGAGCCCTTTCCGTTTACAAGCAGGAAGTAATCCACCCCATCACCGGAGAATGTACTTACAGATTTAATGTCATAAAGGATGCCTCAAGCATGACCATCCTGCTTAACGACATTGTTCGCGGCGAGTATAACGGCTCCATCGTTTACAAACGAAACGAAATCATTCAGGACACGGACACTCACGAAAAACGGCTCAAGTTCCTCTTTGCATGGCTCTCAAAGCACCAGCGCAGGATTATCGGGTATTCCGACGAATTCTATTCGAGCGTTGTAAAAGTTCTGGACAGCTACCTGCTTGCCCCGAACAACTACGAACCTTTCAATGAAATGACCGACCTTTATCAGGAGGTCTGGTCCAAATACAGCTTCATCCAGCAGGCCCGTAAACTTAAAACCCTTGAAGACCTCAAGGAAAGGAAGTATCGGGGTAAAACAATTTCATATCTTGAGATGCTGCAAATCATGACGGGAATCATGAATGATCTTAAATTTGAAATTGTAAACTATTTTGATAAATTGGTTGAAACAACCCTGAAGATTGGCGACAGGGTTCTCAACGATTCGTATCTAAGACGTAACTATATTATTAAACATGATGACGAATTGACAGATTACGGACTGAAAATAAAAAAGCTCTATGGAAGACTCGTGGTGATACTTGATGAATTCAGGTCCATCCGCAAAAGTCGATCCCTATATGAAGACGGGATCAGCGTGAGCGGACTGGTTTAAAAATTGTGAGGGCGTTATCAGACAAGATAATGCCCTCAAATATATGGGAGAAAAAATGTCAGAACTGCGCACAACCCCTCTTACCGAATGGCACCGTGAAAACGGAGCCAAACTTGTTCCCTTTGCAGGATTTGAAATGCCGGTCCAGTACAAGGGAATCATCGTCGAACACAAGCATACCCGTGAACAGGTAGGCGTATTCGACATCAGCCATATGGGCGAATTCAAGCTTTCCGGCAAGGGAGCCAAAGATGCCCTGAACAAAATCGTTACCCAGAATCTCGACACCCTTGCTCCGGGAAAATGCCGCTACGGCTTCCTGCCTAATGAAAAAGGTGGGGTTCTTGACGACCTCATTATCTACTGCCTTGCAGAAGACTCCTACATGCTGGTTGTAAATGGCGCGTGCGAGGAAAGCGACTTCAACTGGATTTCCTCACATCTTCCAGCTGGCCTTGAGTTTGATAATATTTCCTATGAAACCGCAAAAATCGACCTGCAGGGCCCTCTGGCACTAGATGTCCTTGAATCAGTTTTCGGACGTAATTTCAAGCACCTCAAATACTTCAACTTTGAAGAAACTGCGTTCGACGGCTACAAACTGATTGTCAGCCGTACCGGTTACACCGGCGAACTGGGGTATGAATTCTATCTACCCTCCGACAAGGCTCAATCCCTGTGGGAAAAGCTCGTAGCAGATGCACGGGTGGAACCGATCGGACTCGGAGCACGTGACACCCTGCGTCTCGAGTGCGGATACCCTCTCTACGGACAGGATCTCGATACTGAGCACACCCCCCGTGAAGGCGGTTACGGATTCCTGTTGCCGGCAGACGCATACACTGAAGTAAAAGAACTGCTCATCCCTCTGACCATCCAAGGGCGCCGCTCTGCCCGTCATGGCGACAAGGTTCTTCTGGACGGAAAGGAAGTAGGTGTAGTCACCAGCGGCTCTTTCTCCCCTACTCTCGGATATTCCATCGCACTGGCTTACGTAGCTGCAGAGGCCGCAGATGCAAATGCGTTCGTAGTCCAATGTGCACGCGCCAGCCTTGATGCAAGCAAGACGGAACTGCCTTTCTACAAGGAAGGAACTGCTCGCAAAAAACTGGACTAATTCTGACCTGAGATCAGACAGCCCCCGTTTTCAGGCTAGGAACGGGGGCTGTTTTCCAGTGCCGACATGAAACCGGAGACGAGCATGAAGAACGCAATTATCTCTACATCCCTCGCAATCATTTTGATTACCCTCTCCAGTCCGGCACACTCCGGCTTCATTCCTTACGGCAGAATTTTTAAATCAGCACAGGACGAGCGTTCATACAGAACTCAGGCTCAGGACAGCCGGATTCAGCTCGAATTACGCAAGGCACTTCTGCTGGATAGTCCTGCGAGTCTGATGCAAGTGAGCTGTTATGTCTATTTAGGACATGGATTTCTCATCGGAGAGGTAGAGAATGATGAGATGCGCGATGATCTGATAAAAAAGGCTCAGACCGTAAGCACTCTTTCAGGGATCAGCTATTTCCTGCCCAACAAAGTCAAGACCGGAGAAGATGGGCCGTCTGCACTTGAAATCAAGTTGAAGGGCATGCTTGAGCCAGACTACCCTTCTTCCAAAGTAACCGTAAAGGTTGTTCAAGGTACTGTTGTTGTGCTCGGAATTCTCAATCAGGAAGAACAGCAACAGGTATGCAGCAAAATCAGTGAAATGGCAGGATCAGACAAGATTATCAATTTCATGCAGATACCATCGCCGGAAACAAGTAAAACCAGACGAGTGCAACCATTGCGCAGACTATTTAATTGAGCATTCACACACAGTTACAACTGCCTTCTTGCCAAATCCGATTGACTTTACGGCCTTCGACAGATAATTAGCATCTCATGTCTCTGCTTTAAACAAAATATAGACCTTCGACTCTAACGCTGCACGAGATCACTATAGAGAAAATACGTGGCAGCCTTTCGAACTAATATTCATTAAAAGGATATTAAGGTTTTGTTATGTTTAAAGCACTTGAAAAAATTACTGCACGTCCCCTCCCCTTTGAAGTTTATTCTGCATCAGACCTTTGGACCGACCCCCATATAGCACAGCAGATGCTCATGTATCATCTTAACCCCGATGTTGATGCTGCATCGCGTAATTCCGAATTCATAGCCAGATCAAGCCAGTGGATTATTGATCACTTTGAGCTTGGCATAGGCAGAAAAACAGCTGATTTCGGCTGTGGTCCCGGACTCTACACAACCGCCTTTGCGCAGGCAGGCGCTGATGTTACCGGTATTGATTTTTCCTCCAACTCCATCGCATATGCAAAAGAAGTTGCAAGGAAAGCATCACTATCAATAAACTACATCAACGAGAACTACCTGACATTCAATTCCAGTGATAAGTTTGACCTGATCACCATGATCATGTGCGATTTCTGTGTATTAAGTCCGGAGCAACGCGGAATAATGCTCCATAAATTCTATTCCATGCTTGCTCCGGGCGGAGCAGTCCTGCTTGATGTTTACTCACTTGAAGCCTTTAGATCCATCAGCGAAAAATCAACCTTTGCCAAAAATCTTATGAACGGATTCTGGTCTGCCGATCCATACTACGGTTTCTTAAACAGATTTAAATACGAAGCTGAAAAAATCGTTTTGGATAAATATACTATTGTTGAATCTTCACGTACCCGGGAAGTTTTCAACTGGCTTCAATATTTCAATCCGGCAGGGCTGGCAGATGAATTCAGCAGAATAGGCTTCAAAAGTCTGGAATTCTACTCAGATGTCTCTGGTTCCTTGTTCCAAACCGAAAGCAATGAATTTGCAATCATAGCACGCAACTAGCTGATTTATATAGCTTGAGGCATCAAAATTAAATTTTGATGCCTCATTTCCATGCCCGGCGCCCTTTATTATGTCTCACTTGCAACAATTATATCTATTACAAACACAGCTGTTCATCACAATTTAGTTTAGTTGTATTATTTCAGATAGTTGCTTAAAAATACTAAAAAACACGTTTTCCACTATCATCCCGCCTTTCATCTTCTAAGTACATTCAGTCACAGCAAACACATTTAACATTAAAAACTTAAAAAACAGCAAGTTAAATTACATCACTACTATTGTGCAAACTCAGACATAATTAAGATTGTGTCATTCACCTCGCAAGCAGTATTTTTTTTCACTCTGAGGCTTGCATGTATAGTTTATCTTCAGAAAATGAAAAAGCGGCTCACACTATCATCAAATGCGTCTGAGTCACAACACGGGAAATCATTTTCTGCTGAGTATCAAGGCTGATTGGGAAAACGTTAACCTTATTTTGTAGAACTGGTCAGAAATGAAAAGCTCTGAAAAATCTGCTGGGGAAACGTTATTTCAACTGCCCTTCAACGGTCTGGGCATTTCTTTGGAAGCATGTGCCGAAGAAGCCGGGAAAATGAAGCCGGAATACGGCGAGGTATTCACTTCTTGCCCCCCGGTCATGGAGACCTCGGTCGAACATACTTTCGTCTCCGTCTCAGGATATGATCTGCTTCTGACCCTTGGGCGTGAAATTCGTGGAAGATAACTAAACAAAATTTTAGGAGCGATGATGAGAATTAATCGTAGAGATTTTGTAAAACTGACGACTGCTGCGGCTGCAGGCATCGCTGCGGTCCCGGTGTTCGGGGGGCTCGGGAAGGCCTTCGCTAACACTGCTGAGGAACGGGCCAAACAGCTCAGTCCCAAGTGGACCAAGCAGACCACATCAGTTTGCGCATTCTGCTCTGTAGGCTGCGGACTTCTGGTCAACACCTCCCTTGAAACAAAGAGAGCGGTCAACGTCGAGGGTAACCCCGACCACCCCATTAACGAAGGGGCTCTCTGCGCCAAGGGAGCTGCCACTATTCAAATGACCGAAAACCCCAAACGTCCTGGAAAATTTCTGTACCGCGCTCCATTTAGCGAACAGTGGGAAGAGAAGGATTGGGATTTCTGTAAAAAACGCATCGCTCGTCTCATCAAAAAATCACGCGATGAGAGCTTTGAAACAAAGAATGCCAATGGACAGGTAGTTAACCGCACCATGGGCATAGCATCTCTCGGTTCAGCGGCATTGGATAACGAAGAATGTTATGCAATGCACACATTCATGAGATCACTCGGCCTGGTGTACGTAGAGCATCAGGCACGTATCTGACACAGCGCAACTGTTGCGGCTCTGGTAGAGTCGTTCGGACGCGGTGCGATGACCAACCACTGGAATGATCTTCAGAACAGTGACTGTATTTTAATCATGGGCAGTAACGCTGCCGAAAACCATCCCATTTCATTCAAATGGGCGGTGAAAGCCCAGAAACGTGGTGCAAAAATCATCCACGTTGACCCTCGCTTCACACGTACTTCCGCAAGATCCGATGCATACATTGCTCTGCGTTCGGGTACTGATATCGCTGTACTCGGCGGTATGATCAACTACATCATCAAGAACAAGCGTTATTTCCATCAGTACATGCTGGACTACACCAACGCTTCTTTCATAGTAGGCAAGGATTTCAACTTCAATGACGGCCTGTATTCCGGCTTTGACAGCAAAACCAACGCCTATGACAAATCCAAATGGGCTTTTGAACTGGACGACAAGGGCATACCCAAGCAGGACAAATCACTGCAGGATCCCAACTGTGTATTCCAGATCCTGAAAAAGCATTACTCTCGCTACACTCCCGAGAAAGTATCCTCCATCTCCGGTGTGTCTGTGAAAGATCTTGAAATGCTTTACGACACCTACACTGCCACCGGTAAACCGAACAAGGCCGGAACCATTATGTACGCCATGGGTTGGACCCAGCACACGGTTGGCGTACAGAACATCCGGGCCATGGCCATGATCCAGCTCATGCTGGGTAATATCGGTATTGCAGGCGGTGGTGTTAACGCACTGCGCGGCGAGTGTAACGTACAGGGCTCTACTGACTACGCACTGCTTTACCACATCCTGCCCGGCTACCTCAAAACTCCCCTGGCAGGACAGGACACTCTTGAGCAGTACAACAAGACTTATACCCCTGTAAGCAACGACCCTGAAAGTGCCAACTGGTGGCAGAACTATCCCAAGTATTCCGCCAGCCTTATCAAGGCCATGTACTCCGATGACACTCCGGACCAGGGCTATCAGTACCTTCCCCGCCTCGATAACCACAAGGCAAGCGTGTACTCCTGGATTCCGCTGATTGATCGTATGTATCAGGGAAAATTCACCGGCGGTCTTATCTGGGGTATGAACCCTGCCTGTTCAAGCTCCGATGCCAACAAGACCCGTAAGGCTATCTCCAAACTGGACTGGATGGTCAACGTCAACCTCTTCCAGTGCGAAACAAGCGATTTCTGGAAAGGCCCTGACATGGACCCCAAGAAAGTAAAGACCGAAACCTTCTTCATCCCCTGTGCCTCGGCTATCGAGAAAGAAGGTTCCGTTTCCAACTCCGGTCGCTGGATGCAGTGGCGTTACCAGGGCCCAGAGCCTTTCGGTGATGTTAAGACCGATGGTCACTACTTCCATGAAATATGGGAGGAACTCAAGGAACTCTATGAAAAGGAAGGCGGTGCGTACCCTGAACCCATCACCCGCCTGACCTTTGAGAACATGTGTGAAGCTGACGACAAAGGCCACATGCACTTCAGCGCACGCCAGACCGCCAAGCTCTGCAACGGCTGGTTCACCCGTGATGTTGAAATCAATGGCAAGAAGTTCAAGAAGGGACAGCAGGTTCCGAGCTTCGCATTCCTGCAGGCAGACGGTTCCACTACCTCCGGTAACTGGCTGTACTGCAACTCTGTAACAGATGACGGTAACAAATCCGAACGACACGACGCTACCCAGACCAAAGAACAGGCAAATATCGGCCTCTTCCCCAACTGGACATGGTGCTGGCCGGTAAACCGCCGCATCCTTTACAACAGAGCTTCCGTTGACCAGAAAGGACAACCTTGGAATCCCGAGAAGGCAGTTATCAAATGGGATGGCTCAAAGTGGATCGGTGATATACCCGACGGCGGCTGGAAACCCGGAACCAAACATCCGTTCATTATGCGTAAAAACGGTTACGGACAGCTCTACGGTCCCGGACTGGCTGACGGTCCCATGCCTGAATACTACGAACCGCTGGAATGTCCGGTCAAAGACCATCCTTTCTCCGGGACTCTGCACAACCCCACGGCTGTTCAGATCCAAGGAGAGGACAAGGCTGTCTGCGATCCGAGATATCCCTTTGTCGCAACAACCTACCGCATCACCGAGCACTGGCAGACCGGTTCCATGACCCGCTGGCAGTCATGGCTGGTAGAAGCCGAACCGCAGATGTTTGTTGAAATCAGCCCTGAGCTTGCCAAACTGCGCGGAATCAAAAACGGTGAAAAAGTTACCGTTGAGAGCGTTCGCGGTTCCCTGTGGGCAGTAGCCATGGTTACCGAACGTATTCAGCCGTACAACATCGGAGGATCCGAAGTTCACATGGTCGGTATGCCATGGCATTACGGCTGGGTAACTCCGGTCAACGGCGGAGACTCAGCGAACATTGTGACCCCGAACGTGGGAGATCCCAACACCGGTATCCCCGAGTACAAAGCCTTCATGGTCAATATTCGCAAGTGGAAGGAGGGTGATAACTAATGTCAGGTAAAAGCTTCTTCGTAGATCTCACCCTTTGTACCGCCTGCCGCGGTTGTCAGGTGGCCTGCAAGCAGTGGAAAAAGCTGCCCGCAGAGCAGACCCGCAACGTAGGGTCGCACCAGAACCCGCAGGATCTGTCCTTCAACACCATTCGCCTGGTTCGTTTCAGCGAAGCCCGCGATGAAAACGGCAAGTTCCAGTGGCTGTTCTTTCCTGAACAGTGCCGCCACTGCATTGAACCGCCCTGCAAGTACATCACAAACATGTACGCCCCCGGTGCGGTTGTGCAGGATCCCAAAACCGGCGCTGTGGTCATGACCGACAAGGCCGTGATCCGCAAGAACAAGCTGGAAAGCTGGGAACTCTGCCCTTACAACATTCCCCGTCAGGACAAGGTCACCGGACAATGGTCCAAGTGTGACATGTGCCTTGATCGTGTAGAAATGGGAATGCTTCCGGCATGTGTCCAGAGCTGTCCGACCGGCACCATGAACTTTGGTGACCGCGAAGATATGCTCAAACTGGCCAAGGAACGTCTTGCTGAAGTAAAGAAGACAAAACCGAACGCATACCTCGCCGATCCCGAGGATGTACGCGTGATCTACCTTTGCGAATCAAAGCCTGAAAACTACCATGAAACTCTGGTAGCCTCGGCTGAGCAGCGCAAGACAATCATGGCCAACCGGGCAACCACGCCCAAGCGTTCAAGACGCAGCTTCCTCACTGCCGCACTTGGACAGAAAAATGAAGCTTAGCAGGCAGGAGAAATAAGATGAAAAAATTATTGATCGCATGCCTGTGCTGCATGGGCATTATGTTTGTGGCACTGGGTGCAGTTGCCCAGGAAAAATACACCGCTCCTGATGATGACCTTGTCATTAATTTCATCAAGGGCAAAAGTGACCGTGATCTGGGCGTTGTCTTCAACCATTCCAGCCACGCTAACTATGAATGTGTTGACTGCCACCACAACATCAAAAAGGCGGGCAAACCCACAAGTTGTGCAACCTGTCACAATAACTTTGAACCAGTGCCGACCAAGGGGTACAAATCCTACTTCAAGGCAATGCACTTCAAGCGCAACAATACCAAACGTCCCTCCTGCCTCGGTTGCCATGTGAGGGAATTTGGTAATGACAAGGAAATGACCGGATGTGTCAACTCCGCATGTCACCCCGAAGGAATAAAGTAACAGAAAGAACAGTCTACATTCTAAGCAAGGACACAAGTCCGAGCACTCCACAAAAAACCCCGCTTCGGCGGGTTTTTTTGTGGAGCTATTTGCAGTGAATCAGTCATCAACAGGAACTTTTTTGACTATATTATCAATCCCACCCAAAACTTCAAGATACTGGGAAACCTGCTGAGTTATGTCTTTTTCGGATAGAGGCCATTTAGGACTGGAATGAGTGAAAGGAAAAACAATATACAAAGTATCTCCGCTAGGTACCCCCGCTCCGTTCCGGGGATTAACAGCGACGCCCCCTAATTGTTCAGCCAGGCGGATGGAAACCTCACCCAGATTAGCTTTTGCCGGTCCAATTTCAGCAACAATGAATGGTGCATACTTTTTGGTTTTATAATTATATGCAACACCAAAATCTCCAAGTGTCCCGGAACCCTTTATCTTAAAAAAATTACCCGGAAAAACAAGGTATGGCACTGTTCTGGCATCAACATATTTAGATACCTCTCTATTATCTTTATTCTTGTCCACAAGAGCTGTTTTCGAAACAAAAAAACCGGCGTATCTTCCTTCTTGCTGTACGTGAGCATCTGCACCGTTTTCTCCCACAGCAAGCACATTGCGCCACCATGATTTCCTTTTGTTTACATCTTTAGAATACCCTGCATTTGCCAGATAATCCAACCCCTTATTGTCTATATGATAAGCATTAGGGGCGCCGTCTGCACATACCTTCATCTCGTTGGTTTTAAAAAAGTACCCCATCGGCTCTTCTTTATTAACCCCAACAAAAACTAACTCCTGATTGTTGTACTTTCGCCAGTCTTCGAAATAAAGCTTCTGCCCGCTTCGGTCTGCACTCTCATCCAATTTAATTGATGAAGACTTAGGTGTAACGACCGGTTCAATTACAAACTCACAGTCTTTCTTAATTATCATTTTAAATTTATATGGATATTCGCTCACATACTTAACAAATGGGCACAAGGCATGTGCAGTGCAGCTTTTCCGAGAAACACCGGCCTCGAGTTCTGCTGCTAAAGAAAAATCCTTTATATCTTCACTCCCTATTTGGACAGTAAAGTTACCAGATGTATCAGACATTACAGTATAGGAAATCGGACATAAACCGGACACTGCGGGTTGTTTAGTATGATTGCATCCGGTAACCGAACTCAAAGCTAAAACTGCCACGCAAACAATTGCATAGAACTTCATAAAGGCCTCCTTTGATGTGATTCAAAAAATCATTATCAAAAGAAACGCGGACAATAAACACTTTAATATTTATAGAATCATTCGCGCATTGCCATCCGTTGAACCCCATCACACAAAACGCCCATCAGATTTCAATGATTCTGACTTCTCGGCATTCTCCTCCAGCCATCCAAACCTTGTAGCCGGGACCGCATCAAACTTTGCCACATAAGGTTTGATGTCGATCAAGGGAGTCTTATCCAGCACATCAACTCCTCGTATTTTGAGAACATTTCCTTCTATGGAGAGAAGTTCCACGGTAGACATGCCGATCATATTGGGCCTCCTAGGTGCCCTTGTTGAAAAAACGCCCCTTTCCTCTGTGTCCATGAACGGAGTAACTTTGAGACTGAATTCAGAATTACCATGAAAATGGTACAGAAGAATAATGTGGGAAAAACCGTCGAGGTCTTTCAAACCTTCTTCAAGAGGAGCATAAAGTTCAATATGCCCTTCAATATCTTTGGCTCCGGCAGGCTGAATAGGCATCCCTTCAGGTTTATCAAAAGGAGATCTGATATGGCCGATTGGGTGAAAAATTATTGCGTCCTTCTCTATTATAGACATAGCACCCTCTTCTTCTGGAATTCATAAAAGTAAAAACCCTTCTGCAAACAACCAGCAGAAGGGTTAAAATCATTATCTGGTAATCAGCAGAATATCCTGATGGTTCTTGGCCTGACGCCCGCACCATGTTCCGTACAAAATATCCTGGATCCTGAACCGATACCGATCAAAAATATTACGGACAAAATGCTCGTCATAACCTACAGCATCCATTGGATCTTTAGGATCGGCAGTATAAAAGATCCCGTATTTATGAAAATCGTGAACACTCTTACCGGTTTTCATCAGCTCACGGGACTCCTCATTGACGAGGAAAAAAGTCACGAAAATCCGGCCATTATCATTCAAAACACGATCAATTTCCTTTACGTAATTGAAGATATCATCCGGCATCATATGCGTAAAAACGGAATTGAGCATCACCAGATCAAAGCTGTTGTCTTCAAATGGAAAGACGAAATCAGCCGCAGTGGTCTTTGCGTATGGATTGTAGGTAGAGTTAAAAATATCTACAAGTTGGAAATTGAAATTAGGAAATTCCGGGGTAATATTCTCAGAACACCACTTAATTCCCACCGGAAAAGTGTCGAACCCCTCATATCCTCCATCTTCCGAAAGATATTCAAGCAGCGGAAAGGCCAGTCTGCCTATGCCACACCCGATATCAAGCACCATCTCATCTGGTGCAAGTCCGAGCCTGTCCCGACAGATACCGATCATCTTGTCACCGATCGCCCTGAAATTGCCTCCACCGAAACAGATATGCAGGTCTTCCGGCGGCTCTGAAATATTCGAAAAGTTGCGCATCAATCACCTACATCTGGTTGAGACAATCTTCACAGACCTCGCCATCTCCGCTTTCGGTTTTGACGCTGGCTGATTTTTCAAGAATCAGGTCTACTGTTTTTTCAAAACGATCGGCAGGAAGATAACCGCGAATAGACACACCGTTCACAATAAAAGTCGGTGTAGCGTTAAGACCGAACTCCTTCGCCTCTCGTTCATCGCTGAGCAGCCTTTCCTGCACCTCGGGGGATTCAAGCTTCTTCTGCAGCTTCGCGAGGTCTACACCGACCTGCGCAAGAATCTGGCCGAGGACAACTCCATCCTTATCCTTATAAAGTTCCTTCTGATGTTCGAAAGCGAGGTCATGAAATTTATATGCCTGTTCGACATCAATCATGGTCAGTGCCTCAAACACAGCTGCCAGTTCGCGGGAACGTTCATGCAATGGGAGATGTTTAAAGAGAAGTCTGTACTTTCCGGGATTATCTTCAACCAGCTTGCGTACGACTTTCGCACCTTTGCTGCAGTAAGGACAAAGGAAATCAGTATACTCAACAATAGTTACGGGTGCATCGGCCCTTCCCAGAGAAACACGTCCCGGCAACTCTACCGGCTTAAAAGGGTTACTGATTTCACTTTCGAACTGTGCTTCACGTTTGGCCTTTTCGCGGGCATCAATTCCCTGCTCAACAATTGTTAGCACATCCAAGCTGTTTTCACGCATAGCCTCAAGCACAATCTGCGGATTTTCACGAAGAACCTGTGCAATCTGATCTTTCAACATCTGTTTGTTGGCACAACCGCTAAAAAGAAAAACAACTGAAACAACAAGTAAGCTCTTTTTTAACATCCTGATTCCCGTATTGAATATCAAATTAATAAAAAAACCTCCATCAGGATCATCCGAGGAGGTTTTGTTCAACTCATAATAGACAGCAGGTCTTGCTATTCACCAAGTCCAGTCACATCGGAATATTGAGCGTCACGCTCATCAACCTTATCAACAAACTCGGACGAAATTAAATCCGGCTCCATTGTCGGAGCTGAAGGTCCACCAAACGGAGATGTAACAACATCGTATACTCCGGACACCATACGTCCTCCGCAATAAGCCAGTCCAACAAACAAACCACCCACATATCCGGCAGCCTGTTCTGCCGGTTCATTTGATTGCGTAGCAAGTTCAACCGGCTGATTAAAAACTTCAAGCGGCGCCGAAACTATATTGGTCATTCCTCTGCCCAGCTTGCGGGGAGCCCGGTCAGCATATGATTCTTCGCGTCCGACATAGTTGTTGGAGCTCATGGAGCAACCGCCCAGCAGCATGGAGGACAAAGTAACTGTAATAAAAAATATATTAAAAAATCTACGTGATCTGATCATTGTAACTCCTGTTAGCTCCAATATATGCCTCCGCCCTACTTCCATGTCAAGAATAAGCGTTGATTTGCAAGGCTTTTATACCTTTCTTGACCCTAAAACAGAAAAAGGCCGCCCCTCTAGGGGACAGCCTTTAATCTTATAATTCAATTATTACTACCAAGTCTTAGAGCGCTGCTTCTGCAGAGCTTCTTCCTGCTCCTCGTAGGTAGCAAAACCGGCATGATGCATGGCATCTTCTACGGTCTGGCTCCAATTCCAAGCGGAATAGATAACCGGTTTGTGGAAAGTTCCACGGAAGGTATCCATTTCCTGACGGTAGAAGTCTTCCTTGGGAGTGTCGATATTATCGCGAAGCTGCTCGTTAAGCCTTCTGATCTCTCCCTCGTACCAGTCTTCAAGGTCTTCAGGGGTCTTGTACTTCTTGATAATGTGGCTGTAGCCGTTCTCTTCCATAAGCTTGGCAAGGCGCTCGAAATGACGGGCTCTGATCCACTTGCCTAGTTCGCTGACCTTGATGTTTTCAGCCTCGACCGCAGCCATGTCCAACTTGGTCTGCAGGTAGGTATCCGGCACAACGGAAGCGGAAACAATACCGGCGATGCACACTACCCCGCGCAGGATGACACTGTTGGACACACCCTGCCCGCAGAACCCGATTTTCTTTCCGAACTTTTGACCGGTAAAGATGGTGGAGAGAATGGCCCAGACAACAGCCGGATCCTCTTCATCATAGATGTGCTGCAGCCTTGAGTTGTCACGGTCAGTCCCCAGAACCAGCTGGGTCATATCGTTGGAACCGATGGAGAATCCATCAACTTCCTTGATGAATTCCTTACTGAGCACAGCGTTACTCGGAATCTCGGCCATGAGAATCAGCTTGAGGCCGTCCCTACCGGATTCAAGGTTATGCACCTGCGAAAGGTAACGCTTCATGCTGCGTGCTTCCTCAATGGTCCTTACGAAGGGTAGCATGACGTGCAGATTCTTTCCGCCGAAGACACCACGGGCAAGCTTGAAGGCTTCAAGCTCCCAGTCATGAACGTTTCTTGAAACACCGCGATAACCGAGCATGGGGTTGTCTTCATGATGTTCGAAGAGAAGTCCGCCAAGCAGGTTGTGGTATTCGTTGGTCTTAAAATCGGTTGTCCGGTAGACAATATCCTTTCCGTAAAAGGCCATGGCAAAGAGAGCCAGCCCCTGCGACAGAGTCTGGATATAGTTTTCCTTACCGGAACGCAGACCTCGGGATCTGAGAATATCGGAAATGCGCTGCCTGAGGGTGGTGACTTCGTCCATCTCGGATTTAAGTCCCATCTTCAGGGCAACTTCTTCACGCAATGCTCTGATTTTTTCTATGTACTCAAGAACCACGGGGTTGTTTTTGGCTTTTTCGAGAACTTCAGGAAGTTCATCAAGTGATTCTGTGCGCTTATAGATGAATCTTGAATCAGAGTACTCATCGGCATGTACACCGATGACCGCCTTTACATGCTCCTCGATCTTGACTGAAGTCTTGAGGGTGTAAAGGCTCTCGGCGGCGTGTTCGAGATAATGGTCGAGCTTCTTATCCAGCTCACGCAGCTTGCGGTGCATGGCCAGAACTTCCTCGGTTCCGCGAGCGGTATTGGCGTTGGCCAGAGAATCCATCTCATCGGTCAGTCCGGTCAGCGCGCCAACGTACTCCCTGAGTTTAAGGTTCAAGGTGATCAGCCCGGAATCAAGCTGGGACTTCATCACCGTGGTCAAACGGGAATCAAGCTCATCAAGTTTCTTTTGGACCAGACGGTCAAGGTTGCCGTTGTCATACGCTTCAAGAGCAAGAGGATGCACGCCTACGTTAGCGAGCATGAATTCAGCGCGAAGCAGACCTACTTCGAAATCAGGAACCTCTCTCAGGCGGGAAAGGAACAGGGACTGCCCCACATCTGCCAGAATGAGACCGACCTTGGTCTTGGTCGCGGGAAGTTTTGCGGTATCAATAGTGCCACCCACCTGTTTTAGGGGCAGCAGGCCGCGGTAGACCTTACCGCGGGAACCGTCAACGGTAATTTCCTGTCCGTCAAGGGAACGCAGCACTTCAAGGCGCTGAATACCGATGATTGCAGGAATTCCCAGCTCACGGGAAGTGATCGCGGCATGGCTGGTATCTCCGCCGACGTCAGCAAGGATACCGGAGGCAATTCGCATACCGGGAACCATGTCTGGGTCAGTGCGTTCTGCAGCGAGAATATCACCCTTGTGAACCTTGTTCAGTTCAAGGGCGGAACGAAGATATTTTACGGTTCCCTGCCCGGCACCGCGGGATGCGCCGTTACCTTCGAGAATTACTTCAGCACCGATAAGCGCCTTGGCATCAACCTCGCGTCTGCGCATGAAAATGGAATGGGGATGCTGCTCAAATTCTTCATTCCAACGCGTTTCCGGACGAGCCTGAACAAACCAGAGTCTGTCGGCTGCATCCAGACAGAATTCCGTATCCATGATCATGCCGCCATAGGCCTTGCTGATGGACCTGACGCCTTTAGCTACTTCTTCAGCCTGGGCCAGAGAAAGTGCCCAGCGGTACACGGCACCGGACTGGACTTTCTCCACCTTGGTGCCGCCTTTTTCGCTATAGACGATCTTCTTGTCCTTACAGCCCATGTTACGAACTACAACTTCGGAACCATCGTCACGCTGGAACACGTAAAATTTATCGGGAGTGACCATACCGCCTACGACCGCCTCACCAAGACCGTAGCTGGCGTCAATGGAGACCAGATCATTGCGGGTAGTTCCGCGACATCCTGTTGCAGTGTCTGCACTAAAGGCGGTACCGGATATAACCGGGTTGATCATGCGCATTATGCAGACGGAAAGGGAGGTATTCTCAATTGCCCATTCTTTCTTGGCATTCTCGGCAATGGAGGTGTCACCGGTATTTTCAGCAAGGGTTACAGCGTCGAGAATGGCTTCACGACGATAGGTCATGCTGCGCAGGTTGTAGGCTGATGCACAGTCCCAGTGATAGGCTGTGGCGCAATTTTCCTCACCTACAATATTAAGATAAGTA